>NZ_CP116413.1:0-90000 GCF_030064675.1 Crossiella sp. CA-258035 | reverse complement strand
CTCGGGCACCTGACCGCCGAGCTCGGCGTCGGCGAGCTGGGGCGGGCGCTGCACAAGGCAGTGCACGCGGCAGGCGTGCCGACCGCGACCGTGGTCGAGGACTTCCTGGTCAACAACCGGACCGCGATCGAGCGGCCGACCTCGCTCGGCGCACCGAAGTACCCGTTGAGCGTGCTGTGCATCAACGCCGACACCACCACGCTCGCAGTCGACCTGTACCCGCACCTGTTCCACCAGCGGTACCGGATCGGCGTGTGGTCCTGGGAGCTGGACGAGTTCCCGGCGAGCATGCACAAGGCGTACGAGCTGGTCGACGAGATCTGGACGATCAGCGAGTTCTGCCGGGCGGCGATCGCGGCGCACACCGACAAGCCGGTGAAGGTGTTCCCGATCCCGATCAGCGACCCCGGTCCGCCGAACCGCGCCCGCAGGCTGCCCGGCGCGGCGCCGCGGTTCCTGTTCGCCTTCGACTTCAACAGCGTCGGCGAGCGGAAGAACCCGTGGGGGCTGGTGGAGGCGTTCCGGCTTGCGTTCCCGGACGATCCGGACGTGCGGCTGGTGGTCAAGGCGATCAACGCCGACCTGCACCCCGGCGCGGCGGAGCGGCTGCGCGCGGTGATCGGCGCGGATCCGCGGATCGAGCTGCTGGAGCGGTACCTGTCAGTGGCCGAGCTGGCCGCGCTCTACGACGAGAGCGACTGCTACGTCTCCCTGCACCGCTCGGAGGGTTTCGGCTTCACCGTGGCCGAGGCGATGATCCGCGAGCTGCCGGTGATCTCCACCGACTACTCCGGCACCGCCGAGTTCCTGGACGTGGTGACCGGCTTCCCGGTGCCGTTCGAGTTCACCCGGGTGGGCGAGGGCTGGGACCCGTATCCGCCGGATGCCCGCTGGGCCGACCCCGATCTGGCCGCCGCGGCGCGGGCCATGCGGCGGGTCGCGGATGATCCTGAGCACGCCGCTGCGGTGGGCCGGGCGGGTCGCGAGTACATTCTGCGTACCCGCACCGTGTCGGCCGCTGCGAACTGGGTGCGCGAGCAGCTCGAGCAGGCGTACCGGGCTGCCCAGCGACGAGGCGCCTGAACGCGCCGGCAGGCGCAAGGGTAACGACTCGGCAGCGGCAGACACCACTGACGATGGCATCGGCACAATATGCCGCGTCTTCTTTACCCAGTGGAAGGGGGTGCCAGGGTGACCTGGCATGACGAGCTACGCAAGCTCGACGAGGGTCTGGCCGCCGGCCTGATCTCCGCCGAGGAGTACCGCGCTCGCCGCGATGAGCTGCTGTCGGCGGCGGCGGGGGCGGGTGGCTCACCCTCCTTCACACCCCCCGGTGGTCAGCAGCAGGGGATCGACAGCACCCAGGTGATGCAGCCGATCCGGGACAACACGCCCAATCCGGCTGGCGCCGAGGCCACCCAGGTGGTGCCCAACGGCGGCGCGGAGGCGACCCAGGTGGTTCGTGGCTGGCAGCCGCAGCCCCCTGCCGGTGACGCCGACCGCACCCAGGTGGTGCCGAACGCGGGCGGGCCGCAGGGTTTCCCGCCGCCGCCCCAGCACCAGCAGCACCAGCAGCCGTTCCCGGCCTCGCCGCCGAGCGGGTTCCCGCCGCCCCCGTTCCCGCCGCAGCACCACCAGCAGCCGCCCCAGCAGCAGCCGCAGACCCCGTGGGGCGATGAGTCCAACGCGGCCCCGCCGTGGGGCAACGCCGGTGACCTGCCGCCGCTGCCGCCGGCCGGCAACGAGGCGTGGATCCGGCAGGGCCCCGAGGTCTTCGGCGCGTCCTCCGGCAAGTCCTCCAAGGTGCTGCCGATCATCGGCATCGTCGTGGTGGTCGCGCTGATCGGCGCCGCGGTGTGGTTCTTCGGCTTCCGGAACACCGGCACTGGCCCGGCCGACACCACCTCGAACACCGCGTCGGCCGCGCCGACCACGACCACCTCGCAGAAGCCGCTTGAGCTGCTGCCGCCCGGCCCCGGCACCCCCGACCCCAAGAGCGGGGTCAAGGACCTCGGCCAGCTGCGCTCCGACGAGCTGCTGCAGAACGGCGAGGTCGCGGTCATCGGCAGCGCCAACCCCGGTGAGATCTCCTACAAGGGCAGCACCGAGGGCAAGTTCCAGTACTCGGCGATCGTGATCGAGACCAAGGACGAGGCCGCGGCCAAGGACCTGCAGAAGAAGATGGTCGAGTTCGCCCGCTCCGACGGCATGGTCGACGGCGTGGTCGGCGAGCTGCCCAAGAACGGGACCATCCTGCAGTTCATCGACGACGCGCGGGCGCTGTTCCGCATCGTGTGGGTCTCGGGCAACAAGGTCGTGCGCACCAACGTGAGCCAGAACCCGGTGCCGCCGCAGGGTCCGAACCGGGACTCTGAGCTGGTCCGGGAGTTCCACCGGCTGACGGTGGGTGTGGCCGCCAAGTTCCCCGGCCAGTGAGTGACCAGGTGACGCGGGAGCGCGGTGGGTTCACCCCGATCTCGCAGGTGGAGATGGCGGCGCCGGAATGGTTGCGCCGCATCTCCTGGCCCTCGGTGCTGATCGCTGTCTTCGGGCTGCTGCCGGTGCTCGGCACGGTGCTGGAGATCGCGGGCGCGCCGAGGCTGCACTTCCTGGACTACTGGCACCTGCTCGCCCGGATCACCAACGACGACGGGACGCTGATCCCGAGGGCGATCGTGCAGTACCACAACGAGCACCCGATGTTCGTGCCCGCGCTGCTGTTCTGGCTGGACGCCAAGTTCCTCGGCGGCAGCAACCACGCGCTGGGCGCGCTCACCGCGGTGTTCGCCGCCGGGATCGTGCTGGTGCTCAACCTGATGCTGCCCAGGTCCCTGGACGTGGTGAAGCGGACCGCGCTGACCGCGGCCTTCGCCTTCCTGGTGTTCTCCACCAACGCCACCGAGATGTTCGGCCAGGGCATGAGCGGGATCAGCTGGATGCCGCAGTTCTTCTTCGCGGTGCTGGCGCTGCTGCTGGCCCAGCGCGGTCGTCCGGTGTGGTCGATGGCGGCCGCGCTGGCCGCCTGCGTCAGCCACGGCACCGCGTTCGCGGTGTTCCCGGCACTGGCGCTGGTGTTCTTCCTGCGCGGTGACCGGGCCCGCCGGGTGCTGTGGCCGCTGGTGATCGGGCTGGTCGTGGTGGTGGGCTGGCTGCTCACGGTGAACCAGGCGCCGAAGACCGGTGGCGACCTGCGCGCCGATGACTACCTGGCGATGACCGCGGGCACCATCGGGCAGCTGTGGTCGGCCAAGGCGCCGGACATCGCGGTGGTGCTCGGCGGGCTCACCGCGGCCGGACTGGTGGCCGCGGTGGTGTTGTTGCTGCGCAAGCGGATCGGTGGCGGGATCGACGCGCCGCTGGCCGGTTGGGCAGGCATGGGGCTCTACATCCTGGCCGCGGCGGCGATGATCGGCCTGTCCCGCGCGGCGCTGGGCATCGGGGTGTCGCTGGCCGGGCGGTACGCGGAGATCGCGGCGCTGGCCGCGGCCGCGCTGCTGGCCCTCGCTGTGCTGTGGTTCCCCTCGGTCTCGGTGGCCAGGGTGACCGCGGTGGTGCTCGCGGTGGCCGCGGTCGGCTATGTCGCGGGCAACGGGCAGGCCGGCATCCAGCGGCAGATCTACCAGGAGCAGGCGATCACCGCGGTGGCGATGCGGGTGGGCGCGCCTGCCGAGATGTCCCGGCTGCGGGCGCCGAAAGAGGTGCTGCCCGCGGCCAAGGCGCTCGGCGTCTACCCGTTCAGCGCCGACTTCACCCTGGGCTGCGGCAAGCCAGGGCTGGAGCTGGGCGACCAGGTCGACCCGAAGCAGGTCCAGGAGCTGGCCGCGCCGGAACCGGGCCTGCCCAACGTCGGCAACGTGGACAGCGGGCCGGTGCGCGGGGACGCGCCGATCGTGGGCTGGGCGCTGGTGAACCAGCGCGCGGTGGACTGCGTGCTGGTGCTGGACTCGGCGAACCGGATCGTCGGTGGCGGCGGGGCAGGTGTGCGCAGGGCCGACATCGGGCTGGCGCTGCACGTGGACGAGCAGAACAGCGGGTTCACCGCGGTGGCCGCGCCGGGGGCGACCAGCCCCAGGATCGTGGTGGGCGCGCGGGGTTCGCTGTTCCACGTTGGTGCCGTGACCGCGAAGGGCTGAGTTGGTGAGCGGGGACAACGACGAGCTGTGGCGCGGGCTGCTGGCCCCGCTGCGGCCGGCCGCCGGGGCCCGGATGGTGCGGGTCGGTCCGGAGGGACTGGCCGGTGGCGGGCCGTTCGACCTCGCGTTGCTGGACGGCACGGTGGAGCACACCGCGGATCCGGCCGAGCTGCTCGCGCAGGTGACCGGGCAGCTGGCCGAGGACGGCGTGCTGGTGCTCGCG
Organism: Crossiella sp. CA-258035; assembly: GCF_030064675.1. Taxonomy (GTDB): domain Bacteria; phylum Actinomycetota; class Actinomycetes; order Mycobacteriales; family Pseudonocardiaceae; genus Crossiella. The sequence continues at coordinate 85,644 of NZ_CP116413.1, read as the reverse complement.
GTGCACAACCAGCTGGGGCTGGGGCAGCTGCTGGGCAAGGCCGATCCGGTGCGGCAGCGGCTGTGGCTGGGCGCGGCGGACTACCCGGGCGTGCGCGGGCCGCGGACCTGGACCCGGTCGGTGCTGGCCGAGCTGCTCGACGGGGCCGGACTGACCGCGCAGCGCTGGCTGGCCTGCTACCCGGACCAGGCGCGGCCCAGGGTGCTGGTGGACAGCTCGGTGTTCGAGCGGGACGACCAGGCCGAGCTGGTGGACAAGCTGGTGCGGGACCCACTGCTGGGCGCGGCCGACGAGCAGCTGGCCGCGGCGCCGGGCAGGCGGCTGCACCAGCTGGCGCTGGCCGAGGGCTTCGCCGGTGCGGTGGCGCCCGCGTTCCTGGTGGTGGCCGGTCGGTCGGCGGACGCGGTGGCGGACCTGGTCCAGCCGGGGCTGGCCTGGCTGGTCAACAGCAGCAGGCACGCGCGCTGGCAGCGGACCCGGCGGCTGACCGAGGACCTGGTGCTGGAGACGGTCGAGGGCACCGAGGACGCCGAGGGCTGGCTGCGGCAGCGGGTGGCGGCGACCGAGCCGTGGCTGCCTGGCCGGTGCCTGGACGCGGAGCTGCTGGACGCGCTGGCCGAAGGCGATGTGAACCGGGCCGGGGTGGTGCTCGGACTGTGGTGCCGGGTGTGCCTGACGCCCGCGCGGGCGCTGACCGCGGAGGACCAGCGGCATCCGTTCCTGCCAGGCCGGGTCGGGGTGCCGGTGCTGCCGCCGGACTGCCTGGACGTGCACCCGGGCAACGTGGTGCTGGGGCCGGACCGGGAGGCGCGGCGGATCGACCTGGAGTGGGAGGCCGGGTCGGGGGTGGACGCCGAGCTGGCGCTGCTGCGCGGGCTGCGCGAGTTCGCCAGGGAGCTGCGGGACTCGGGCGCGCCGCATCCGTGGCCCGCCGAGACGAACCTGCAGAAGCTGCTGTTCCGGCTGGCTGACCTGTGCGGGCTGGGTGGCCCGGCCCGGCAGCGGTGGACCGAGCTGACCTCGGCCGAGGTGGCCTTGCAGGAGCTGGTCTCCGGCGCGCCCCGGGAGCAGGTGCTGGCCACGCTGAAAGCGGACGCGGTGCTGCCGGGCCGTCCGAGGGTGTGGGAGCTGCCGCCGGGGCTGGGCGAGGTGGGCCGGGCGCTGGCGGCCAAGGAGCAGGCGGAGAAGACCGCGCGCTCGCTGTGGACCGACGTGGAGGCGCTGCGCCAGCAGATCGCGCACCGGCAGGCCGAGCTGACCCAGGCGCGGGCGCAGACCGAGGAACTGCGGGACGAGCTGAGCCGGGAGCACCAGGCGGCCGAGGCCGCGCTGCGCACCGCGGACGCGGAGCGGGAGGCGCTGCGGCAGGAGCTGGCCCGCACCCAGGACGAGCTGGTGGAGCTGGACAACCGGGTGGGTAGCACGTTCGCCGGGCTGGCCGAGGCGACCGAGGACTTCGAGCGGATCAGGGCCGAGGCGGACACCGCGCGGGCGGAGGCGGCCGGGCACGCCTCGGCCGGGGCGCAGCTGCGGGACCGGCTGGCCAGGACCAGGGCGCGGCTGGACGCGCTGGAGGGGTCCTCGCTGGTCAGGGCAGGGCACCGGTACGTGTGGCCGGCCGCGCGGGCCGCGCGGGGGGTGCGCGACCTGATGCTGGGACGCGGCGGGGCGGAGCCGGACAGCGTGCTGCGGCGGGCCAGCCGGTACGCGCCCGCGCTGGCGCCGTTGCTGGCCCGGCGGTTGCGGGTGCGCGAGGGCGGCGCGCGCGAGGCCGGGCTGCGGTTCGTGGTGGACGTGCCCGCGGAGCCGGTGCACATCGGGCGCGGGCAGGTGGTGGACCTGGCCGGCTGGGCGGTGCACGCGGACCTGCCGGTGCGGGCGGTGTGGATCAAGGCGGACGGCCGGATGTGCCCGGCGAACCTGGGCTACCACCGGCCGGTGGTGCGGCGGGAGCTGGGCGCGGCCGGGTGGCACGTGCCCGACGGCAGCGGGTTCCGGGCGCGGGTTCCGCTGCCCGCCGGGCCGACCAGGCACGACCTGCCGCTGGAGCTGATCGTCGACCTGGCCGACGGGACCCGGCTGCACCGGGCGCTGCCCGCGTTGCGGACCAGGGCGGAAGTGGGCATCCGGCCGGTGCGGGTGGACTGGCCGGGCACCGGTCCCCGGGTGGCGATCTGCCTGGCCACCTACCACCCGGAGCGGCGGTTCCTGGCCGAGCAGCTGGACTCGATCCGCGCGCAGACGCATGACAACTGGGTGTGCGTGATCTCCGACGACGGCACCGATCCGGCTGCCCGCCGCGTGCTGGGCGAGCTGACCGAGGGCGATCCGCGGTTCGTGGTGGTCGAGCACGAGCGCAACGTGGGCTTCTACCGCAACTTCGAGCGGGCGCTGCGGCTGGCACCGCTGGACGCGGACGCGATCGCGCTCTCCGACCAGGACGACGTGTGGGACGCGGACAAGCTCGCCGTGCAGCTGGAGCGGCTGGCCGATCCGAAGGTGCAGCTCGTCTACTGCGACATGCGGCTGATCGACGACTACGGCAAGTTGATCGCGAAGACCTCCTGGGACAAGCGGCGCAACCAGTGGACCGAGCTGGACGCGCTGCTGATGCTCAACACGGTCACCGGCGCGGCCTCGCTGGTGCGCGCGGACCTGGTGCGGGAGCGGGTGTTGCCGTTCCCGCCCGGCACGCCGACGGCGTACCACGACCAGTGGATCGCGGCGACCGCGCTGTCCGTCGGTGAACTGTCCTTTGTGGACCGTCCGTTGCAGTCCTACCGGCAGCACGGGGAGAACGTGACCGGGTGGATGCTGCCGTGGTGGACCTCGGGCCTGCCCGGCCCGGTGGGGCTGGCCGAGCTGAGCCTGGGGAACGAGCGGCGGTTGACGCCGCAACGGCGCGAAGAGCTGGAACACGTCGTGGAGCACGAGCTGCGGCGGATCGCGCAGTTCGCCTCGGTGCTGCTGGCCCGCAACGAGGACCGGCTGGCGCCCGCGGACCGGGCCGAGCTGGTGAAGCTGGCCGGGGTCGAGCGGCAGCTGTCGGTGCTGGTGGAACTGGCCGCACGGAACGGGAAACGGCCGGAGACCGGCGGGACTGAGCGGTACTTCCTCACCGCGGCGCTGCGCTGGCACGCGTTGCGGCGGGCGCGGCGGCGGATGCCGGAGCGGACCGTGCCACCGCTGGACTGAACCCGTCCGCTCAGCTCGGCTGTGGGGTCCCGCCGGGGCCGATGCCGACCGGCGGGGCTGACCCGATCTTGCTGATTGGCGTCAACGCTGGTTGTCGTCCTGCGTCTGGCGCTGGTTGTGGGCACGGGCCTCGTGCAGCTGGTCCTCGAGGCTGATGATGCGGCAGGCCGCGTCGACCGGGGTGCCCTGGTCGACCAGTTCCCTGGCGCGGGCGGCCAGGCGGAGTTGATAACGGGAGAACCGGCGGTGCCCACCCGAGGAGCGCTGGGGCTCGATCAGTCCGGCTTCGCCGAGGGAGCGCAGGAAACCCTGCGTGGTGCCGAGCATCTCGGCCGCGCGGCCCATGGTGTAGGCCGGGTAGTGCTCATCATCGAACTTGTCCGCCGCGCTCGGCGCAGCGACATCACGCTGGTCTGGGATCACTAAACCTCCGCATCACGAGGGGCCCCGGCGCAGTAGCACCGGGGCCCCAGGGTTTGGGTTTCACCATTATGTCCGCTTCCGCGACAACGGCGGATCAAGCGGGGATCGCTGATTCGTAACCGAAGACCACCTTCTTTCGATGGAACTGCGGTACCCGCCGGCGAGGTACTCAGCCAGGCAGGCGATCCGATGATGTGGCCCGTCCCTTCTTCTCTGGTTCACCGCTTTACTTCGACCTCAGCAGCTGCCGGGACCCCGTTCACTGATCGGCCCCGGCACGCCTGCCGTCTTGCCACTTGCTCTACTTGCTACTTGCGTCTTGCCACTTCGTACTGCTTCTTACTACTTCTTTGCTTACTACTTCTTCCTTGCTGTCTCACCTCGTGGGTAGTTCGTCATCTCCCACGCTCGCTCGACACTGTCTCTCTCGGTATGAGTAGAACACTACACGCCGGTGAGCACGAATGTCTACCTCGGCCACGATAGATTTTCTGCCGAGGGCGAACAGGGGCAGTCGCGTGCGGGTTGTCGCAGGTGAGAGGCCGGAAGCCGGTGTTCGCGGCGGCGGCGGTCAGGGCGTGGCGGTCGCGAAAGTCGTCGCGGGTGGGGCGATGCCGCAGTGGATGAGGACCTCGGCCATCGCGGAGCGGAAGTGGCGCTCGGTGAAGTGGGTGGCGGCCAGGTCGAGCAGGGCGGACTGGATGTGGGTCCACTTGGCGTCGTCGTCGAGCAGGCGCTGGGTGAGCTCGGCCAGCTCGGCCGGGGACTCGGCGACCAGGTGCTCGCGGAGCTCGCCCAGGGGCAGGCCTTCGGCGGCCTGGGGGGTGGTGGTGAACGGGAGGCCGTGGGCCATCGCGTCCAGCAGCTTGGTCTGGGCGCCCGCGGCGGCTGGGGACGGGTTGACCAGGACGCGGGCGGTGCGCAGGTAGGGGGCGGGGTCGGGGACCCAGCCGATGACGTCGACGCCAGGGGCGCGCAGGGAGTCCGGGGCGTGCGCGCCGATGACGCGCAGGCGGGGGGCGTCCAGCAGCGGGAGGACCTGCTCGATGAGGTGCTGGGCGGCGATCTCGTTGCCGGTGGCGGTGCGGGCGAAGGCGCCGTAGAAGAGCAGGCCGTCGCGGCGGTCCAGGCCGGTGGCGGCCGGGGTGACCTGGACCGGGTACGGGGCCACGTGCAGGGTGGCCTGCGGGGCGTAGCGGGTGGACCAGTCGAGCTCGGCCTGGCTGCCGACGGTGCTCAGCTCGGCCCAGGACAGGGCCGTGCGCTCGGCTTCGCGCCAGGCGGCGGCCTCGGTGGCGCAGTGGCGGCGGGCTTCGGCGTCCGGTAGCACCGAGAAGCGGCGTTCGGCTTCGCGGTGCAGGAAGGTCTGGGTGTCGAACAGGCGGACCGCTTGGGGCTGGGTGCGGGAGACCTGTTCCGCCAGCGGGAAGCCGCGGGCGGAGAGGGCGACGATGACGTCGTAGAGGCCCGCGCGGTCGCGGCCCCACGCCTTCGGATCGTCCACAATGGACACTTCGACGCCGGTGGCGCGCAGGGCGGCCGGGTCGCCGCGGGTGGCCAGGACGGTGACCGCGGCCTCGGGGCTGGCCTGGCGCCAGTACTGGATGACCGCCCAGGCCCGTTGCGCGCCTTGGCCTTGGGTGGGGTCGGGGACCTCGTCTGTAGTGAGCAGGACGCGGTACGGGGCGAGCTGGTCGCGCAGCCACCACAGCCGGTGCCAGTGCTCGTGCACGTCGGCCACTGGCGGGCGCTTGGCCAGCGCTTCCGGCCAGCGGCGGACGAAGACCTCGTGGTTGATCGCGGACAGCTCGATCGCGCGCGGGGTGGTGCTGCTGCCGTGCCGGATGTGCCGGACCTGCGAGGCGGGCTCGACCCAGATCTGCCAGCCCAGCGAGCGCAGGTGGAACTGGAGGTCGGTGTCCTCGAAGTAGGCGATGTGGAACTCCGGCGAGAAACCGCCGGTCTGCCAGAACGCGCGGCGGCGCATCAGCAGGCAGGCGGCCGAGGAGTAGTCGGCCGAGCGCGGGTACAGCGGGGACAGGTCGGCGTCGCCGTCACCGAGGCCGCGGCTCCAGCCGTCTCCGCCGATGATGCTGCCCGCCTCCTGCAGGCGGCCGTCCGGGAACACCAACACGGAGCCGACCGCGGCCGCCTCGGGGGTGGAGTCCAGGCGGGCCAGCAGCGGTTCCAGCCAGCCGGGGGTGACCTCGACGTCGGCGTTGAGGAAGCAGACCAGCTCGGTGCGGGCGTGCTGGACGCCCAGGTTGCAGCCCGCGCCGAAGCCCAGGTTCTCCGGCATCCGCAGCACGGTCGCGCCGGTGAGGTTGGCTGCCAGCCACTCGCCGGTGCCATCCGGTGAGGCGCTGTCCACCACCACGACCTCGTACGGGCCAGGGGTGTGCTCGGCGAGGGTGTCCAGGCAGCGGGTCAGCATCTCCCTGCCGTTGTAGCTGACCAGCACGAAGGTGACCCTGGGGATCGCGGTCACGGCTTGCGGAGCTTTCCGTAGGCGTCCCTGGCCGGCTGGGCCCAGCGCATCAGCTTGGTGTTGCGCAGCGCGGCCAGCTCCTTGCTGTCGGCGGCCAGCCGGTCGATCTCGGCGGCCAGCGCGCGGTGCCGTTCGGCCAGTTCGCCGTGCAGCCTGCGTTCCTCGGCGAGCTCGGCGCGCAGCGCCTCCACCTCGTCGGTCTGCTCGTCCTCGGGGGTGTGGCTGATGAGCTGTTCGACCAGGCGCTGGCGCTCGATGAACATCCGCTCGCGCAGGGCCGCGTTGGCCGCGCGCAGGGCCCGGTTCTCCGCGGCCAGGTCGCGGGCCGGTGGGCGGCCGGAGGCGGCGCGCTGGGCGGCCTCGGCGATCGCGTCGAAGTGCTCGACCACCGCCTGCCGCCGGGAGGCCGGGGGCTTGAGCGCGGCGTGCACCGCGTCCAGCAGCTTGCCCGCCCGGTCCGCGATCTGCTTGGTGGCGCCGAACTCCAGCACCGGCCAGCGCTGTTCGCCGGTCGGGTCCAGCAGCACCCAGCGGCGGTCCAGTCCGGCGGCGGCCGCGGCCGCGTGCTCGTCGGCGGCGATCACCAGGCCCGCACCGGCCAGCACCGCGATCCGGTCCTCCAGCACCAGGTCGGCCGGCAGCAGGTGGCCTTCGCAGGCAGGCGCGTCCGGGGCGGTGGGCAGCAGCACGATGTGCTCGATGGCCAGGAAGTCCTGGATCTTGGCCAGCACCGGCGGCAGCGCGGCCAGCTCGCCCGCCAGGTCCGGGGTGAGCTGCACGACCAGGTAGCTGCCCTCGGCCGGCAGGATGCGCAGCTTGCGCAGGTCGCCCTGGCGGGTGGCCAGCGCGCCGGGGCTGACCAGGCTGTCGGCCAGCAGCGCCGGGTGCGGCACCACGGCCACGTCCCACTGCAGGCCCGCGTCGGCCAGCCGGTCCCTGGACCGGATGTCGCGGACCGAGGGGTAGGGCTGGCCGGCGAACGCGGAGACCAGCTGCGGACTGGGCTTCCCGGCCACCCGCACCGCGCTGACCAGCACCGGGTGCTCGCCGAGGGCGTTGGTGAAGAACTCCGCGCCGGGGACCGGGGCGCCGTAGAGCGCGGCCAGGTCGGCGCCGAGCTCGAAGGCCGGGGTGATCACGGTGAGGTCGGCGGCGGCCAGCGCGGTGACCCGGCGCGGCCGGTACTCGCCGAGCGGTTCGGCCACCAGCCCGCCGTCGGTGCGCAGCGGACGGGTCCAGCCGAACGGGGCGTGGAAGGAGATCCGCCAGTCGGGCAGCCGGGTGGACAGGTGGTGCTCGGTGAGCCGGGGCAGCAGCTGGTCGCCGAGCCCCGGGAGGTCGGAGCTGCTCCACACCGCAAGCGCACCGACGGTTGGCGACGTGGGCTCCTGCACGTCCCGCACTTTAACCGAGTCGGCCATGGCGGCTCGGCGAACCGGGCAATACCGTTCTCCGCGATCAGGGGAGGATCAATGCGCGGGAAAACGAGGCTGACGGCTGCCGTCAGCACGGTGGCACTGGCCACCACGCTGCTGACCGGGGTCGCGGCGGCCGCGCCCGGCCACACCTACCACGTGGACAACCGGGGGACCTGCGACAACAACGGCGCTGCCACGACCAGCCTGCCGTGGTGCGACTTCACCCCGGTGAACGCGCGGACCTTCACCGGGGGCGAGGAGATCCTGCTGGCCAGGGGCGCGGTGTGGAACCAGCAGCTCAACCTGCGCGGCACCGGCACGGCGGCCGCGCCGGTCACGCTGGCGGCCTACGGCAGCGGAGCGCGGCCGCACATCCGGCGCAACGGCGTGGCCGAGGACCGGGGCGTGCTGCTCACCGATCCGACGCACTGGCGGGTCAGCAACCTGGAGGTCAGCCGGGCAGGCGCGGGGATCGTGGCCTACTTCAGCACGCTCGGCCACGAGGGGCTGACCTTCACCGACATCTTCACCCACGACATCACCGGCATCACCAGGGGCGACTGCGGCCGCACCGGCGGCATCTTCAGCTCGGCCGGCATCCAGATCACCGGCGACCGGCTGCGGTTCACCGCCCGGCAGTACGCGCTGCGCAACGTGCTGCTGCGGGACATCGAGGGCACCCGCAACCACGACAGCGTGTCCTTCGACTGGTGCAACGGGCTCACCGGCGCGGACGGGCACGACGGCAACAGCCTGGTGCAGGGCGTGGTGCTGGACGGGCTGAACCTGCACGAGGACGCGGGCGCCGGTGGCGAGTGCCACGACGGGCTGCGGCTGGTGAACATGCGGCACGTGGTGCTGATGAACTCGGTGCTGCACAAGGAAGCCGGCTGCCACTCGCCGAGCGGCACCGCCGCGGTGTTCCTCGGCCGGGTGCTGGACGTGAGCTTCGTCAACTCGATCGTCACCGCCGTGCCGCACACCGGTTCGCCGGACCAGGCCGGGTTCGACCACGAGGTGGTCACCGACTCGGTGAAGATCAGGAACAACCTGATCGCGGACAACGCCGGGCCGGGCGTGGAGTACCTGGCGATCTACCCGCAGGGCGACCACAGCCGCAACCACGAGCTGTCCGGGAACCTGCTGCTGAACAACGCCAAGGCGCAACAGCCCAGCCACCTGGGCGGGGTGACCAGGATCGGTCACCTCAGCAGGCCGACCGGGTCCGTGCACGACAACCTGCACTTCGAGCCGACCGGGTTCACCGGGGTGGCCGACGGTGGCGAGTTCGACGGCTTCACCTTCCGGGACAACGCCGAGGTGCACTCGGTCGCGGACACCGCGCACGCGCCGAGCGCCTTCGCCGACCGGCCGCGAGCGGGCTGGTCCTACCAGCACAGCGCGACCGGCTTCGGCTGGCAGAACCTGACCTTCGACCCGGCGAGCGGGACCTACCGCGGCCCGGCGGGGGCGAGCGTGGCCAGGTTCACCCAGACCCCCGCCGATGAGGCCGGCTGGACCGCGCGCGCCTGGACCGCGCCGAGGGAGGGCACCGTCGCGGTGCGGAGCCGGGCGCTGAAGGCGGAGGTGGGCGGCGACGGCGTGGAGGTCCGGATCACGCACAACGGCCACCAGCTCAGCCGCCAGCGGATCGAGCCGAACGATCTCCAGGGCCTGGTGCTGGATGTGCCGCGGCTGGCGGTGCGGGCCGGTGACGTGCTGCGGTTCGAGGTCAACCGGGGTGCGGCCGCCGGTGCGGATCGGGTCAGCTGGGCGCCCGCGATCGGCTACCTGGCCGAGCCCTCGCGGTGGTGGCGCTTCGACCGGGACACCGAGGGCTGGCAGCCCTGGCACCAGCTGACCGGTTCGGTGCGCGCGGGCATCCTGACCATGGAGGCCAGCGGCGAGGACCCGTTCCTGTTCTCCCCCGCCGGACTCGGCCTGGCGGCCAACGGCCGGAACTTCGTGGAGGCTCGGCTGCGCAACAGCACCCCCGGCGGCGCGGCCCAGCTCTACTTCATCACCGAGGACGATCCGGTGTGGTCCGACGACAAGCAGCTGACCGTGCCGGTCCCGGCCAGGGACAGCTTGTTCCAGCTGGTGCGCTTCGAGGTGGGCGGGCACCCGAAGTGGCGGGGCCGGATCAGCCAGCTGCGACTGGACCCGAGTGTGGCGGCCGGTCGCAGCGAGCTGGACTACCTGCGCGTCGGCTGAGGCTCCGGTGGCGGGGCGCGACGGCGGGATGAAGACTTCTTCATCTGCGGCTCATCTACGCCTGACCCGCACGGGAGAAGGTGGCGGCATGAGGTGGTCGGGGATCGGGGTGGCCGTCGCGGTGGCTGCCGCGGTGGCCGCTGCCGCGCTCGCGGTGTTCACGCTGGTGGGCAGCCCGCGACCGCCGGAGATCCCGGCCGAGGTGTCGGTGAGCGTGCCCGCGTTCGCGCCGACGCCGACCGGGCAGCCCACCAGTGGACCGCCCACCAGCAAGCCGAAGCCGACGCAGACCACCGAGGTGCCGCCGCCACCGCCGGATGACGACGATGACGACGACGATGACGACGGCTAGGCCCGGGGTGCCCGCACGCGTGCGGATCATGGGCTGGCTGCTCGGGCTGATGCTGCTCGCGCTGACCGTGGTGGCGGTCGGCGGCTGGCGGCTGCTGGTCTCCGACGTGGACGACCGGATCAACCGCGGTCTTGAGCAGGAGGCCAAGGAGTTCGTCGACTTCGTTCAGGTCGGCCGGGACCCCAAGACCGGACAGCCGGTGGCCGACGCGTACGGGCTGATCAAGGCGCACCTGCACAACAACCAGTACCCGGAGCCGAACGAGATCCACCTGGCGGTGCTGGTGGAGGCGAACGGGACCGTGCACGTGACCAGGCAGGGCGTGCAGCCGGTGGAGGTGAGCGGGGACAAGGAGCTGATCCGGCGGATCGTGTCCGCACCGGAGAGCTACGGGACCACGCCGACCGCGGCCGGGGACCTGCGCTGGGCCAAGGTGCCGCTGAAGGCCACCGGGCAGGGGCAGCCGTCCTTCGTGACCGCGTTCTTCGTCACCGGCATGCGGGCCTCGGCCGACCAGGCGATCCGGTTGCTGCTGCTGGTGTCGCTGATCGGGTTCCTGCTGGCGGCCGGGGTGTCCTGGGTGGTGGCCGGGCGGATCCTGGCGCCGATCCGGACCGTGCGGCAGGCCGCGGCGGAGATCACCGAGCGCGACCTGACCCGGCGGATCCCGGTGCACGGCAAGGACGACATCGCGGCGCTGGCCGAGCAGTTCAACCTGATGCTGGACCGGCTGGAGCAGGCGTTCCGGACCCAGCGGCAGTTCCTGGACGACGCCAGCCACGAGCTGCGCACGCCGATCACCATCGTCTCCGGGCACCTGGAGCTGATGGGCGACGACCCGGCCGAGCGGGCCGAGGTGGTGCGGCTGTGCACCGACGAGCTGGACCGGATGAACCGGATCGTGCAGGACCTGTTGCTGCTGGCCAAGGCCGAGCGGCCGGACTTCCTGCGCCCGGCACCGGTGTCGCTGCCGGAGCTGACCAGCGACATCGACGCCAAGGTGCGCGCGCTGGCCCCCCGGCGCTGGGTGCTGGAGTCGATGGCCGAGGGCGAGGTGGTGCTGGACGCGCAGCGGGTCACCCAGGCGATGGTGCAGCTGGCGCAGAACGCGGTGCAGCACACCGGCGCGGGCGAGGAGATCCGGCTGGGTTCGGCGGTGCACGGGGAGAACGTGTCGTTCTGGGTCACCGACCGGGGGCCGGGGATCGCCGAGGCGGAGCGGCAGGCGATCTTCGACCGGTTCTCGCGTGGTTCCTCCGGGCGCGTGGACCGCAGTGGCGCCGGGCTGGGGCTGGCGATCGTGAAGGCGATCGCGCAGGCGCATCACGGGGTGGTGCAAGTGGTGTCCGAACCGGGCGCCGGCGCGACTTTTGGCATCGAGCTGCCGCTGGTGGCCGTGGTTGAGGAGGCTTCGTGGGCCGGATCCTGATCGCCGAGGACGAACAGCGGATCGCCTCGTTCGTGGAGAAGGGCCTGCGGGCCAACGGGTTCAGCACCAGCACGGTGGGCGACGGCAACGCCGCGCTGGACTACGCGCTGACCGGGGACTTCGACCTGGTGGTGCTGGACCTGGGGCTGCCGGGCCGGGACGGTTTCGCGGTGCTGCACGCGCTGCGGCAGGCCAGGGTGACCACGCCGGTGATCATCCTGACCGCGCGGGACTCGGTGCACGACACGGTGGCCGGGCTGGAGGGCGGCGCGGACGATTACATGACCAAGCCGTTCCGGTTCGAGGAGCTGCTGGCCAGGGTGCGGCTGCGGCTGCGCACGCCGGAGCGGGCGCCGGAGGTGACCGTGCTGCGGCACGAGGAGCTGTCCCTGGACCTGCGCACCAGGCGGGCGCAGATCCAGGGCCGCACGGTGGACCTCACCGCGCGCGAGTTCTCCCTGCTGGAGCTGTTCCTGCGGCATCCGGGGCAGGTGCTGACCAGGGAGCAGATCCTCTCGCACGTGTGGGGCTACGACTTCGATCCCGGTTCGAACGTGGTGGACGTGTACGTGCGGGCGCTGCGGCGCAAGCTGGGCGCGGAGTGCATCCACACCGTGCGTGGCATGGGTTACCGGCTGGGGGCCTAGCTATTCCGGCTTGTTGCCGGTGGCGCTGCCGACGGTGAACGGGGTGCGGACGCCTTCGTAGCCCAGGTGCAGGGTCATGCCGTTGGTGGCGTGCAGCAGGTCGTGGCAGTGGTCCATCCAGATGCCGGGGTTGTCCGCCTGGAACGCCACCTCCCAGGTCTGGCCCGGCCGGACCAGCACGGTGTCCAGCCACAGCGGGCTGCCGGTGAACGGGGTGCCGTCGCGGCTGAGTGCGAGCACGTGGTGGCCGTGCAGGTGCATCGGGTGGTCGTTGATGCCCTTGTTGCGGAAGGTCATCCGCACCAGGTCGCCCTGCCGGACCATCAGCATCGGCGCGTCCGGGAAGACCCGGCCGTCCACCGTCCACAGGAAGCCGAGTCCGCCGGCGTGGAAGCCGACGCCCTGGTCGAGGTCGACGGTGAAGTGCTTGGTGTAGGCGGAGTCCGGGCCGAACGGGGTGGGCCTGGGCTTGCCGTAGGTGGTCAGGTCCAGTTCCGGCGCGGACTTCGGTTGGTCCACTGTGGACACTCCGTCCGGGCTGAGCACCAGCGCGGTGCGGGTGGCCGGACCGCCCAGGCGCACCGGGTGCGGCGGCATGGTGAACTCCAGGTCGGCCCGGCCGCCGCCGCCCAGGTTGATCGAGCGCTCGCTGACCTCGGCTGGTTCGTGCAGGTCCTGCCCGTCCACGGCGGCCAGCCGGAACGGGGCGCCGGTGAAGGTGAGGCGTTCGGTGCCGGAGTTCGCGTTGACCACGCGCAGCCGCACCCGGCGGCCCGGCTCGGTCCGGCGCAGGTCCACGCCGGCGTTGAGGTGGTGCACCATCAGGGTTTCGTCCACCTCGGCGGCCGGGCCGGTGGTCGGGTCGATCACCAGGGAGCCGAACAGGCCGCGGGTCACCTGCTCGTTGGCCACCTGGTGCGAGTGGTACCAGTAGGTGCCTGGCTTGTCCGCGCGGAAGCGGTAGGTGAACTCGCCGCCGGGCTGGACCGCGTCCTGGGTGACCCCGGCGACGCCGTCCATCGCGTTGGGCACGTCCACACCGTGCCAGTGGATGGTGGTCGGGGTCCGTTCCAGGCGGTTGACCAGCTTCAGCTCGACGGTCTCGCCCTGCCGCACCCGCAGCGGCGTGCCGGGCACGGTGCCGCCGAAGGTCCAGGCCTCCTCGGCGCGTCCTGGCAGGCGGGCCTCGTCGGCGACCAGGGTGAACCGGCGCACCGGACCGGAGTACGGCCCGCCGACCAGGTCCGTGACGTTGACCGCCGGGCCGCTGGTCGCGCCGTGGTGGCCGTGCGCGTTCATGGAGAGCCGGTCGGGGAAGGCGGACATGGTGCTACCCACCGCGCCGCAGCCCGCGGCCGCGACCACCAGCACCAGCGGCGCGGCCAGCCGGGCCCACGGCGACCAGCGGACCGTGCGCGCCTGCCCGGCCAGCCGCCGCTGCCGCTGGGTCACGTCGACCACCACCACCAGTGCGACCAGGGCGAACACTCCTCCGCTGAGCCACAGGGTGATCGTCTCCTGCACCACCAGGTTGAGCGCTGCCAGCAGCCCGCCGGCCACCGCGGCCAGCCGGGCGGGCAGCACGACCCTGGGCGCGGCCGCGGCCAGCCGCAGCTCCGGCGTGGGTCCGGCCGCGCGGATCGCCCGGTTGAGCAGCGGCAGGGTGTCCCGTGCGGCCAGCGCCAGCGGCACGCCCAGCAGCACCAGGGTGCGCAGCGGGCGGATGCCGAAGGCCAGGCCGTGGCCCAGCAGCAGCGCCGCGGGCAGCAGCTTCAGCGCCAGCACGGCGAGCACGTAGTAGTAGCGGCGGCGGGCGGCCCGCGCGGTGCGCTGCCAGTTCCGCGCGTCCGGCAGCCGTCGCACTGCGCGGGCCCACAGCAGCAGGGGCAGCAGCACCAGCAGCGAACCCATGAACTCGAGCAAGAATCCCAAGGCGTACACGATGCTCAATGGTGGGCACCTGACCTGCGAAAATCGTCAGCCTGGGCGCGACACTGAGCCGTACGTCCACGCGCTTACGGGGATTCCCCGGCTCGGCCCCCTAGTGGTCGGTGTGCGCCGCTGCCACGATCAAGCCCCCCTGCCCTTTCAGCGTTGAGAGGTCACCATGCGTCGCTGTGTGCTGCTCGTGTGCGTCCTGCTGGGCGCGCTGCTGACCCCGGTCGCCACCGCCGCGCCGCCGGGCAACCGGGATGTGCTGGTGCAGCTGTTCTCCTGGAACTGGAACTCGGTGGCCCGGGAGTGCCGGGACTTCCTGGGGCCACGCGGGTTCGGCGGGGTGCAGGTCTCGCCGCCGCAGGAACACGTGGTGGTGAACGGGTTCCCGTGGTGGCAGGACTACCAGCCGGTGAGCTACGGGCTGAACTCCCGGCGCGGCACCGAGTCCGAGTTCAAGGCGATGGTGGACGCCTGCCACGCGGCCGGGGTCAAGGTGTACGCGGACGCGGTGATCAACCACATGACCGGGCAGGACAACGGCGGCACCGGCAGCGGCGGGTCCCGGTTCGGCCACTACGACTACCCGGGGATCTACCAGCACCAGGACTTCAACCACTGCGGCCGCAACGGCAACGACGACATCCAGAACTACCGGGACGCCTACGAGGTGCAGTTCTGCGAGCTGGTCAACCTGGCCGACCTGAAGACCGGCTCGGACCACGTGCGGGACCGGCTCGCCGGGTACCTGAACAAGCTGCTGGCCCTCGGCGTGGACGGGTTCCGGATCGACGCGGCCAAGCACATGCCGCCCGGCGACATCGCCGCGGTCAAGGCCAGGCTGTCCCGGCCCGCGTACATCTACCAAGAGGTGATCCCGGGCCCTGGCCAGCCGATCACGCCGGAGCAGTACGCGGGCAACGGGGACCTGCTGGAGTTCCACTACGGCGAGGACCTGGCCAAGGTCTTCAACCAGGAGAAGCTGGCCTACCTGCGCACTTTTGGCGCGCCGCTGCCGAGTGCGAGCGCGGTGGTGTTCACCGACAACCACGACACCCAGCGCGGATCCGGGGTGCTGACCTACCGGGACAACGCGCGCTACGCCTTGGCGAACGCGTTCATGCTGGCCTGGCCGTACGGTTCGCCGAAGCTGATGAGCGGCTACGAGTTCGCGAACAAGGACGAGGGTCCGGCCGCGGAAGCCAACGGCCGCACCAAGGACACCGTGTGCTTCGCCGACCGGTGGCGCTGCGAGCACCGCTGGCAGGTGATCGCGAACATGGTCGGCTTCCGCAACGCGGTGCGCGGCACCGGGGTGAACCACTGGTGGGACAACGGCAACGACGTGATCGCCTTCGGCCGCGGCGACAAGGGCTACCTGGTGCTCAACGACGAGGGGCCGGTGACCGGGCGCTCGTTCCAGACCGGGCTGGCCGCCGGGCGGTACTGCGATGTGGTGCACGGGAACTTCAGCGGCGGCAAGTGCACCGGTCCGGTGTACACAGTGGACAGTGGCGGCTGGTTCCGCGCGGATGTGGGCGCGCAGGACGGGATCGCCCTGCACGTCAACGCGAAGCTGCCCTGATGATCCGCTCGATCCGGTCCACGTCACCGCGTTCGGCGGGCGGCAGCGGCACACCGAGCGCGGCCCTGGTCGCGGCCGCCCGGCCGAGCAGGGTCGCGGCCAGCTCCGGATCGGTGGCGGCGTGTGCCCCGGCCAGGCCCTCCTCGGTGAGCGCGATCGCCCTCGGGTCGCCGAACTCCTTGGCCAGCTGGTGGCTCTCGGTGTGCAGGGCCAGCGCGGCCGCGGTGTCACCGCGCTGTTCGGCGATGAAGCCCAGCTCGGTCAGGATCAGCGCGAGGCCGGGGCCGCCGTCGACCTCGCGGCACCAGTCAACCCAGCGGCGCAGGTGTTCCTCGGCCTCGTCCAAGCGGCCCTGACGGCGGGCCAGCAAACCGAGTCCGACCTCGGCGAACTGCTCCCCGGACAGGTTGCCGTGCTGCGCCGCGACCGCCATCGCGCGCCGGTGCAGCTCGGCTGACTCGGTCAGCTCGCCGGTGAGCAGCGCGATCCGGCCGAGCCCGGCCAGCTTGGCGGTGACCGCGGTCCACAGGCCCAGCTCCTCGGCCGAGCGCAGGCCCTCGCGGTGCAGCCGGGCGGCGGCCGGGTAGTCGCCGGTGACCTCGGCGACCGCGGCCAGCTCGCTGGTGGCCTGCACCTGGCCCCAGCGGTCGCCGAGCTCGGCGAAGATCTGCGCGCTGCGCTCGGCGTCCCGGCGCATCCCGGTCAGCTCGCCCTGGAGCAGGGCCTGCGCCGCCCTGGTGCTGAGCGCGGCCGCCTCGCCCCACCGGTCGCCGGTCGCGACGAACTCGGCCAGCGCCCGGTCGTTGAGCCGCTGGCTGATCGCCGGATCGCCCTTGCCGAGCACGGCATAGCCGAGCAGCCAGGTGGTTCGACTGTCCGAAGTGGACAGATCAGCCAATGGTTCCCCGGCCAGCGAACGGAATCCGGCGCGCCAGGCCCGGACCCGCGCGCGCAGCGCCGGATCGCCGCCTGCGGTGGCCAGGGCCTGGTCGAAGGCGCGGATGGCCTCGGTGAAGCGGCCGCGCAGGAACCAGTACCAGGCCAGCGCGTCGGCCAGCCGCAACGCCTGCCCTGCCTCTGCGCCGGTGAGCGCGCGGTGCAGGTTCGGCATCTCCCGGTCCAGGCCGTCCAGCCAGCAGCGCTGACCCTCGCCGTGCAGCTCGGGCGCGGCCTGCTCGGCCAGCGCGAGGTAGTAGTCCCGGTGCCGCTGCCGGAGCGCGGCCAGCTCACCGGACTCGGCCAGTTTCTCCAGGCAGTACGCGGCAACGGACTCCAGCAGCCGGTAGCGCGGGCCGCCGGTGACCAGCGAGCGGTCCACCAGCCGGGACAACAGGTCCAGCACCTCGTCCGGCCGGACCCCGGCACCGGCGCAGACCGCCTCGGCCGCGGCCAGCGTGCAGCCCTCGGCGTGCACGGCCAGGCGGCTCAGCACCAGGCGTTCGGCCGCGGTGAGCAGCTCCCAGCTCCAGTCGATCATCGCGCGCAGCGTCTGCTGCCGGGGTGGCGCGCCGCGGTGGCCGGTGGTGAGCAGCCCGAACCGGTCGTCCAGCCGGGCGGCCAGCTCGTCGACGCCGAGCACCCGGACCCTGGTGGCGGCCAGCTCCACCGCCAGCGGCAGCCCGTCCAGCCGGGCGCAGATCGCGGCCACCGTCGGCGTGTTCTCCTGCGTGAGCCGGAAACCGGGCGCGCGGGCGGCGAACAGCGCCACCGCGTGCTCGGCGGCCAGTGGCCGCACCACGTACTGGGTCTCCCCGGCCAGCCCGAGCGCTTCCCGGCTGGTGGCCAGGATGCGCAGCTCAGGGGCGGCGCGCAGCAGGCGCCGGGCGAGCGCGGCGACCGGTTCCAGCACGTGCTCGCAGTTGTCCAGCACCAGCAGCATCCGCTTGCCGCGCACCGCGTCCAGCAGCCGGTCCGCGCTGGGCACGTCCTCCCGCACGCCGAGCGCCGCGCTGACCGCCTGCTCCACCTCGGGCCCGTGCCCGGCCAGCTCGACCAGCCATGAACCGTCCACAAAGGACTCTCGACCGGCGGTGGCCAGCGCGAGGCTGGTCTTGCCGACCCCGCCCGGCCCGGTGAGGGTGACCAGCCGCGCCTCCCGCAGCAGCGCGCCCAGCTCGGCGCGTTCAGCGTCCCGGCCGATCAGCTCGGTGAGCGGGGCGGGCAGGGTGGCGCGGCGGGTCAGCTCCGGGTCCTGGCGCAGGATCGCCTGGTGCACCTCGGCCAGCTCCGGGCTGGGGTCAGCGCCCAGCTCCTCGGCCAGCTGCTCGCGGAACTCGGCATAACCGGCCAGCGCCTCGGCCTGGCGACCGTCCCGGTAGAGCGCGCGCAGGTGCAGGGCGCGCAGCCGTTCGCGCAGCGGGTACTCGCGGACCAGCGGGGTCAGCTCGGCCAGCACCGGCTCACCGGCGGCCAGGCGCTGTGCGGCCAGCTGCTCGATCGCGTGCAGCCGGGACTCGGTGAGGCGGTCGGCGTAGCCGCGGGCGAACTCGGCGTCCGGGAAGTCGGCCAGCACCGGGCCCCGCCACAGCGCCAGCGCCCCGGCCAGGTCCCCGCGTTCCAGGCAGCCGAGGAACCGGCTCGCGTCCACCTCCTCCGGCCGCACCCGCAGCAGGTAGCCGGGCGGCCGGGACTCCACCCGCTCCGCGCCGATCGCCTTGCGCAGCTGCCAGACCTTGTGCTGCAAGGCCGCCGCCGGGTTGGCCGGTGGCCGCTCGCCCCACAGGTCCTCGACCAGCCGGTCCGCCGACACCGGGTGGCCGGCGTGCACCAGCAGCACCGCCAGCAGCGCGCGCACCTTGGCCTCCGGCACCCGCACCGGCGTGCCCTCCGCCGTCCACACCACCAGCGGACCCAGCACCCCAAAACGCACGGCTCACGGTAACCCGCGAGGCGACCGAGAGAAGACCGAGAGGAGGCCTGGGCACGGTGGTGCCAACGCAACCGAAAGGGACCACAATGACCAACCCCACCAGCGTCGCGGTGCTCGGCCTCGGCAACATGGGCAGCGCGCTGGCCGCGGCCTTCCTCGGCGCGGGCCACCCCACCACGGTGTGGAACCGCACCCCGGCCAAGGCGCAGCCGCTGGCCGCCAAGGGCGCGACCGTGGCCGCCACCGCGGCCGAGGCGGTCGCCGCCGCCGAGGTCACCGTGATCTGCCTGTCCGTCTACGACACCGTGCTGGCCACCCTGGACGGCGCGGACCTGGACGGCAAGGTGCTCGTCAACCTCACCAACGGCACCCCGAACCAGGCCCGCGAGGCCGCCGTGGCGTTCACCAAGCGCGGCGCGAGCTACCTCGACGGCGGGATCATGGCGATCCCGGAGATGATCGCCCAGCCCAGCGCGCTGATCTTCTACAGCGGCGTGCCGGAGACCTTCCAGGCGCACCAGGAGCTGCTGGCCGTGCTCGGCCCGGCCAAGTTCCTCGCCGCCGACCCCGGCCTGGCCTCGCTGTACGACCTGGCGCTGCTCAGCGGCATGTACGGGATGTTCGCCGGGGCCTACCACGCGATGACGCTGACCGGCACTGAAGGCGTGCCCGCCGTGGAGATCACCGAGCTGCTCATCCCGTGGGTGACCGCGATGACCGCCGCGCTGCCCATGATGGCCGAGGAGATCGACCGGGGTGACTACCTCAGCGAGGAGTCCAGCCTCCAGGTCAACAAGGACGGGCTGGACAACATCCTCACCGCCAGCTGGCAGCAGGGCATCTCCGCCGAGCTGCTGGCCCCGTACCAGGCGCTGATCGCCCGCAAGCTGGCCACCACCGACGCCAGGGTCAGCGTGAACTCGATCGTGGAGCTGCTCAAGTGAAGTACGAGGGCAAGAAGGCCGTGGTCACCGGCGGCACCCACGGCATCGGCCGGGCCGTGGTCGAGGCGCTGCTCGACGGCGGCGCGGAGGTGGTGCTGACCGGCCGCAACGAGCGCACCATCGAGGCGGCCCGGACCGAGCTGGCCGGTCGTCCGGCGCACGTGGTCCGCTCGGACGCGGCCAGCCTGGCCGACATCGCCGCCCTCGGCGACCTGGTCGCGGACACCTTCGGCACGGTCGACCTGGTGTTCGTCAACCACGGTTATGCCGAGACCGGCCCGATCGGCTCGGTCACCGAGCAGGTCTACGACCGGATGCTGGACGTCAACGCCAAGGGCGCGTTCTTCACCGCGCAGCGGCTCACGCCACTGGTCGCCGACGGCGGTTCGATGGTGTTCACCAGCGCGGTGCTGGACGGCATGGGCTGGCCGGACGTCACGGTGGCCACCATGGCCAAGGCCGCGGTGCGGGCGCTGGCCCAGGCGCTGGCCGCCGAGCTGCTGCCGCGCGGGATCAGGGTGAACACGGTCAGCCCCGGGTTCACCCTCACCCCGACCATGGGTTTCGCCACCATGACCGAAGCCGACCAGGCGGCCAACCTGGAGGCGGGCAACGCGCTGACCCCGATGGGCAGGCACGCCCGGCCCGAGGAGATCGCGGCGGCGGTGCTGTTCCTGGCCTTCGAGGCGACCTTCAGCACCGGCACGGTACTTGCCGCCGATGGCGGGCTCGGGCACGTCGAGAAGACGTGACCGGCTCCGACCAGGTGGCATGAACCGAAACCTGAACATCGGCCTGTGGATCGCGCAGGGCCTGATCGCCGCGTTGTTCCTCTTCGGCGCCTACCCCAAGCTCACCGGCGAGCCGATGGTGGTCGCGGGCTTCGCGGCGATGGGGCTCGGCGAGGGCATGGTGGTCTTCGTCGGGCTGTGCGAGCTGGCCGGGGCGATCGGCATCCTGGTCCCGGTGCTGACCAGGTGGGCCGCGTTGGGCCTGGTCGCGCTGCTCATCGGCGCGGTGATCCTGGGGGTCTCCGCCGGTGGGCCAGCCGCCGCGCTGTTCCCGGGGGCGACGCTGCTGGTGGTGGCGGGGGTGGCCTGGGGCCGCTGGTCAGCGCCCCGGGGTCACCAGGCCTGACTCGTAGGCGACCATCACCAGCTGCGCGCGGTCCCTGGCCCGCAGCTTGGTCATGATCCGGCTGACGTGGGTGCGCGCGGTGGCCGGGCTGATCACCAGCGCGGTGGCCAGCTCCTCGTTGGACAGCCCGCCCGCGACCAGGGTCAGCACCTCACGTTCCCGGCCGGTCAGCGTCGCCAGCACCTTCGGGTCCGGGCGGCGCTGGGCCGGGCGGTGCGCGAACTCGGCGATCAGGCGGCGGGTGACGCTCGGCGCGAGCAGCGCGTCCCCGGCCGCCACCACCCGCAGCGCCTGCAGCAAGTCGGCGGGCTCGGTGTCCTTGAGCAGGAAGCCGCTGGCCCCGGCGCGCAGGGCCTCGAAGACGTACTCGTCGGCGTCGAAGGTGGTCAGCACCAGCACCCGGACCGCGCTCAGCGCCGGGTCGGCGGTGATCTCCCTGGTCGCCGCCAGCCCGTCCAGGCCGGGCATCCGGATGTCCATCACCACCACGTCCGGCAGTTCGCGCCGGGCCAGCTCGACCGCGGCCGCCCCGTCCGCCGCTTCCCCGCAGACGGTGAAGTCCTCCTCGGTCTCCAGCAGCACCCGGAACCCGGCCCGGACCAGCCGCTGGTCATCGGCCAGCACCACCCTGATCACCTGGGCAGCACCGCCCGCACCAGCCAGCCGCCCTCGGCCGGTCCGGCGGTGAGCTGCCCGCCCAGCGCGGCGGCCCGCTCCCGCATCCCGCGCAGCCCGTTGCCGGGCGGCGCCTGCACCGGATGCGGGCCGTCGTCCCGCACGGACAGCTCGAAGGCGCGGTCCGAGTGCTCGAAGTGGATGGTCACCGAGCTGGCCTCCGCGTGCCGGACGATGTTGGTCAGGGCTTCCTGGGTGATCCGGAAGGCGGCCGCGTCCACGGCGGAGGGCAGCTCGCCGATCTCCCCGCTGACCTGCACCGACAGCCCGGCGGCTGTCGCCGAGTCGAGCAGTTCGGGCAGCCGGGACAGGCTGGGCGGCGGGGCCCGGTCCGGTTCGCCGCGCACCACCGCCAGGGTGGCCCGCAGGTCGGTCAGCGCGGACCGGCTGGCCTCCTTGATCGCCAGCAACGCCTTGTGCGCCTCCTCCGGCCGCCGCTGCGCCACGTGCGCGCCCACGCCGGCCTGCACGTTGATCACCGCCAGGCTGTGCGCGACCACGTCGTGCACCTCGCGGGCGATGGCCAGCCGCTGCTCCTCGGCCACGCGCAGGCCGCGTTCGGCGCGGCGCTCCCGGTTGGCCCGCAGCAGCAGGCCCAGCGAGATCACCGCGACCAGCCAGGATCCCGCGGCCAGCCCGACCCAGCCCCAGGTGGCCAGGGGCCGGTCCACCTCGCCCACCGCGAACACCGCCAGCGCGGCCACCCCGCCGAGCAGCGCGCGCGGCAGCCCGGCCTCGGCGGCCACGGTGAACAGCGCCACCGTGGGCAGCAGGATCGCCGGGCCGTCCGGGTAGCCGAACCAGTAGTACGGGAAGATGGTGGCCAGGGTCGCCGCGAGCACGGTCAGCGGGAAGCGGCGGCGGAACACCAGCGCGAGCGTCCCGGCCAGCAGCAGCGCGATGCCGCCCAGGTCAAGGCCCCGGTTGCCGGACTCGTCGAGCAGCGAGTACACCGCGATGACCACCAGCACCAGCGCGGCGATCAGCAGGTCCCACAGGCGAGGCACGCACAGACGGTACGGCAGCCAGATGAAAGTCGTTTCATGAACGACTCACGAACGGCTCAGTTCCGCGGCACAGGCTGGTGCACATGTCCGCGACCCTCGAACTCGCCCCGCCGCTGGCGGAAGCGCCCACCGAGCCGCTGCCCCGGCGGCGGCGTCGCCGCTGGTGGCCGGTGCTGCTGGTGGCGCTCGCGCTGGCCGGGCTGGCCGCGGCGCTGCACTTCGGCGGGACCGGGCTGTCGCTGCCGGGCCAGAGCACCCTGCTGGTGTTCACCGCCGCGGTCGCCGCCTGGACGCTGACCAGGATCGATGACACCTACGTCGCGCTGGCCGCCGCGCTGGTGCTGGTGCTGCTCGGCGTGCTCAGCGGCGAGCAGTTGTTCGCCACCCTGGGCGGCGAGACGATCTGGCTGCTCATCGCCGCGTTCGTGCTGGCCGCCGGGATCGGCGCGAGCGGGCTGCCGACCAGGGTGGCGGTGGCGCTGATCGGCAGGGCCCGGTCGGTGCGCGGACTGGCGCACCTGGTCACCGCGGCGCTGCTGCTGAGCGCCTTCGCCATCCCGGCCACCTCCGGCCGGGCCGCGCTGGCGGTGCCGGTGTTCCTCGCGCTGGCCGGCACGCTGCGCGAGCGGCCGAGGCTGGTGCGGGCGCTGGCCATCCTGTTCCCCACCGTGATCCTGCTGTCCGCGGTGGCCACCCTGATGGGCGCGGGCGCGCACCTGGTCACCACCCAGCTGCTGACCGCGGCCACCGGCAGCGGCATCGGCTTCGGGCAGTGGCTGCTGCTCGGGCTGCCGCTGGCCGTGGTCAGCTCGCACCTGGCCGCCGAGGTGGTGCTGTTCCTGTTCACCCGGCGCGCCGACCGGCGGGGCGGCCTCCGCCTCGACCTGGCCGAGATCCGGCCGCCCAAGGGCCTGACCGGGCCGGAGCGCAAGGCCGCGGTCCTGCTGGCCGGGGTCTCGCTGGCCTGGGCCACCGAACCGCTGCACGGCATCTCGCCCGCGGTGGTCGCGCTGATCGGCGCGCTGCTGATCAGCTCGCCGCGCTTCGGCACGGTCCAGCTGAACAAGGCCCTCTCCGGGGTGCCCTGGTCGCTGCTGGTGTTCATGGCCGCCACCGCCGCACTGGGCGCGGCGCTGATCTCCTCCGGCGCGGCCGCCTGGCTGGCCACCGCGCTGCTCGGACCGGTGCACAACCCAGTCATATTCCTGGTAGTGGTCGTGCTGGTCAGCACTGCCGCGCACCTGGTGATCCAGTCCCGCTCGGCCCGGTCCTCGGTGCTGGTGCCGCTGGTCATCCCGGCCGCGATCGCACTCGGCCTCAACCCGGTCGCGGTGGCCTTCGCCTCCACCGCGGCGGCCGGCTTCTGCCACACCCTGTCCTCCTCGGCCAAGCCGGTGGCGATGTTCGCGCACCTGGACGGCGCCCCCACCTACGACCGCGCGGACCTGCTGCGGCTCTCCGTGGTGCTCGGCCCGCTGACCGCGGTTCTGGTCCTGTTCTTCGCGCTCTCGGTGTGGCCGTTGCTCGGCCTGAACTGGAGGTAGTCATGCGTTTTGTCGTCGCTCCGAGTGGGTTCAAGGAGAGTCTGGACGCCGAAGCCGTCGCCGAGGCCATCACCGCCGGGATCCGCCGCGTGGTGCCGGGCGCGGTCGTCGACCCGGTGCCGCTGGTCGACGGCGGCGAGGGCTCGGCCCGCACGCTGGCCGCCGCCGGTGGCGGTGAGCTGGTCCCGCTGACCGTGACCGGCCCGGTCGGCAAGCCGGTGCGCGCACACCTGGCGGTGATCGGCGAGACCGCGGTGGTGGAGATGGCCGCCGCGGCCGGCCTCCGCCTGGTGCCGCCGGACCTGCGCCAGCCCGGTGCCACCACCACCTACGGCGTGGGCGAGCTGATCAAGGCCGCGCTGGACGCCGGGTGCACGCGCATCCTGATCGGCTGCGGCGACTCCGGCACCTGCGACGGTGGCGCCGGCGCGCTGCAAGCCCTGGGCGCGCGGCTGCTCGACGGCGACGGCGCGGAGCTCGGCCGCGGCGGCGACGCCCTGCTCGCGCTCAAGGACATCGACGTCACCGGCCTCGACCCGCGACTGGCCGATGCCGCCATCACCCTGGCCTGCAACCAGCACAACGTGCTCTGCGGCGAGCAGGGCGTGGCCCGCGTGTTCGGCCCGCAGAAGGGCGCGCGGCCGCTGGACGTCGAGCGCCTGGCCGCCGCGATGGACCGCTGGGCGGTGGTGCTGCACGAGAAGTTCGGCCTCGACCTGGCCACCGCGCCCGGCAGCGGCGCCTCCGGCGGGCTCGGCGCCGGACTGGCCGCGGTGCTCGGCGCGGAACTGCGGCCGCGCTTCGAGGTGCTGCTGGACCACCTGGACCTGGACCGGCGACTGGCCGCGGCCGACCTGGTGATCACCGCCGAGGGCGCGATCGACTTCCAGACCCCGCGCGGCAAGATCCCGTCCGAGGTGGCCAGGCGGGCCAAGCGGTTCGGCAAGCCGGTGATCGCGCTGGCCGGCACCATCGGCAAGGGCGCCCGGCGCAACTACGACGTGGGCATCGACGCCTACGCGGGCATCCTGGCCGCCCCGGTGCCGCTGGCCGAGGCCATCGACCACGCCGCCGAACTGCTCACCGACGCCACCGAGCGCACGCTGCGCCTGGTCCTGGTCGGGGCCGCGCTAGCGACCGACCGCGTAACCCTGGGCACCGCGGGCGTTGGCGGCCCCGCGCAGCAGGCCGGTGTCTGGATCCCGTGACACCGCGGACAACCGGCCCAGCGCCCACGGCCCGGCGTCGAGCACCGAGTGCCCGCGCCGGGCCAGCTCGGCGAAGGTCTCCGCGCCCAGCCGGGACTCCGCGACCAGCTCGCCCGGCTGCCAGCTGCGCGGGTAGAACGAGGACGGGAACGCGGTGGAGTGCCAGGCCGGGGCGTCGATGGCCGCCTGCAGGTTCAGCCCGGCGCGGGTGTGCGCCAGCCAGAAGCACAGCTGCCACTGGTCCTGCTGGTCCCCGCCGGGCGTGCCGAAGGCCAGCACCGCCTCGCCACCACGGCTGGCCAGCGAGGGCGAGAGCGTGATGCGCGGCCGCTTGCCGGGGGCCAGCACGTTGGGGTGCCCCTCCTCCAGCCAGAACATCTGCGCCCTGGTGCCCAGGTTGAAGCCCAGCGCCGGGATGTGCGGCGAGGACTGGAGCCAGCCGCCGGAGGGCGTGGCCGAGACCAGGTTGCCCCACCGGTCCACCACGTCCACGTGCACGGTGTCGCCCCTGGTCACCCCGGTGCGGGAGACCGTGGGCTCCCCCACCCCCATCGCGGTGTCCATCTCCCCTGCGGTGTTCCCGACCCCGCGTCCTTCCGCGACGAAGGCGGGCAGCCTGCCGTCCAGCCCCGGCCGCAGCTCCAGCGAAGCTGTCTCGGTGATGAGTGCCCGCCGCTGCCGCGCGTACGCCACAGCGAGCAAGCGATCCAGCGGCACCTCCGGGCTGTCGCCGTACCAAGCCTCCCGGTCGGCGAAGGCCAGCTTGGCCGCCTCGGTGGCCAGGTGCACGGTGTCCGCGCTCGCCACACCGTCCACATAGGACAGATCAAGCCCGTCGAGCAACCGGAGCTGTTGCGCCAGCACCGGTCCCTGGCTCCACCGCCCGAGTTTGTGCAGCGTCCAGCCGTCGGCCAGGTCCACGCTGACCGGGGTGTCGTAGCTCGCCGACCACCCTGCCATGTCCGCCGCGGTGAGCACACCGGCGTGGCTGCGGCCCGAGTCGTCGCGGAACTCCTGCCGGGCGAAGCGATCGATCTCCTCAGCGACGAAGCCCTGGTACCAGGCCCGGCGCGCCGCCTCGATCTGCGCCTCGCGGTCCGATCCGGCCGCCTCCGCCTCGGCGAGCAGCCGCTCCAGGGTGTCCGCCAGCGCCGGGTTCCGCAGCCGGGTGCCGGGCTGAGCGGCGGGCAGCCACTGCGTGGCCGAGGTGGGCCAGTGCTCGCGGAAGAGCTGCTCGACCACCTCGATGGTCGCGGTGATCCGCTCCACCACCGGGAATCCGTTGCGCGCGTAGCCGATCGCGTAGTCCAGCACCTGCCGCAACGTCCGGGTGCCGTGGTCCCGCAGCAACAGCAGCCAGCCGTCCCACGCGCCGGGGATGGTCGCGGCCAGCAACCCGGTGCCGGGCACCAGCTCCAGCCCGAGGTCACGGTAGTGCGCCAGCGTCGCCCCAGCGGGCGCGACCCCCTGCCCGCACAACACCTCCGGCGCCTGCCCGGCCGCGGCGAAGATCGCCGGGACCTCGCCGCCGGGCCCGTTCAGGTGCGGTTCCACCACCTGGAGGGTGAACCCGGCGGCCACCGCCGCGTCGAAGGCGTTGCCGCCGTCCTCCAGCACCGCCATCCCGGCGGCCGAGGCCAGCCAGTGCGTGGAAGCGACCATGCCGTGGGTGCCGAGGAGCTCCGGCCGCGTGGTGAACACGCTGTTGAACCTAGTAAGTCGGGGCCGAGTGCTTCCAGTAGCCGCAGAAGTAGATCGACTCCTTGGGCACGCCGCGATCGCGCACCAGGTGCCGCCGGACCGCGGTGACCATGCCGGACTCACCGGCCACCCAGGCGTAGACCTCGCCGCCGGGCAGCTCGGCCGCGCGCAGCGTGCGGGCCACGATGTCGCTGGTCCCGGCGTGCTGACCGGCCCGGTGCAGCCAGGTCAGCTCCAGGTCGGCCGCGGTGTCGAAGCGCTGCTCCTCGGCGTCGTTGGCGATCTCCACGAAGACCTTGGCCTTGGTGCCGGCCGGCATGGACTCCACGATGGAGCCGATCGCGGGCAGCGCGGTCTCGTCGCCGATGATCAGCTGCCAGTCCGCGCCCGGCGTCGGCCGGTACCCGGCGCGCTCGCTGCGCAGGCCGATCCGCTGGCCGGGCTCGGCCCGGTTCGCCCAGCGCGCGGCCGGTCCGGTCTCGCCGTGCAGCACGAAGTCGATGTCCAGCTCGCGGCGTTCCGGGTCGTAGCGGCGCACGGTGTAGTTGCGCACCACCGGCCGGACCTCCTCGGGCATGCTCTGCACCTCGGTCCACCAGTCCGGGCTGCTGGGCAGCACCGGGGCGTCCTGGCCGGAGGCGGGGAAGAAGGTGCGCACCAGGTGATCGGGACCCTCGTAGCCGAAGCGGTCCAGTTCCGGCGCGGCGAGCGTCACCCGAGCCAGCCCTGGGCTGGGGCGACGCACCTGGGAGACCTCCGCCAACAGGGCGGGTCGCTCCTTCTCCTCTGCGAGCATAGGTAAGGCTAACCTGCGCGCCGGGAGGCTGCACACGGGCGTGACCCGTGTCACGCCACCGGGCTACGCCCCACCCCGTGCCAGGCCAGCCCAGCCCGCCGCAGCACGTCGGCGTCGAGCAGGTTCCTGGTGTCCACCACGGCTTTCCCGGCCAGCAGACCGGCCAGCCTCGGCCAGTCCAGGGTGCGGAACTCCGGCCACTCGGTGAGCAGCACCAGGCCCACCGCGCCGTCCGCCGCCTGGTACGGGTCGCTGACCACGCGCACCGCGTCGGTCACGCCGGGCACCGCGCCCGGGATGCCCGGGTCGAAGGCGACCAGCTCGGCGCCCTCGGCACGCAGCTTCTCCGCCACCGCCAGCGCGGGCGAGTCCCGCAGGTCGTTCGTGCCTGCCTTGAACGCCAGGCCCAGCACGGCCAGCCGCACCCCGGCCAGCTCGCCGCCGACCGCGGCCCGGATCTTGTCCACCATCCGGTCCCGCTGCCGGGTGTTGGTGTCGATGGAGGCGCGCAGCAGCATGAAGTCGAAGTCCACCGCCTCGGCCACCTGCACCAGCGCGTGCGTGTCCTTGGGCAGGCAGGAGCCGCCCCAGCCGGGGCCGGGCTGCAGGAAGGACTGACCGATCCGGCGGTCGTAGCCCATGCCCTCGGTGACGTCGCCGACGTCCGCGCCCAGCCGCTCGCACAGCTCGGCCATCGCGTTGACGTAGGACAGCTTCATGGCCAGGAAGCAGTTGGCCGCGTACTTGACCATCTCCGCGCTGGGCGCGTCGGTGAACACGGTGGGCGCGCCGAGCTTGGCGTAGAGCGCGGCCACCCGCTCGGCCGCGTCCTGGGCGCTGGAGCCGACCACGATCCGGTCCGGGTTGAGGAAGTCGTGCACCGCGGTGCCCTCGCGCAGGAACTCCGGGTTGCTGACCACAGCCACGTCGGGCCGGTCCAGCAGCTCGTGCACCCTGGCCGCGGTGCCCACCGGCACGGTCGACTTGTTGACCACCACACACCCGCTGGGCAGCAGCTCGCGCACCTCGGCGATCACCGACTCCACCGCGGCCAGGTCCGCCGCGCCGCCCTCGCCCATCGGCGTCGGCACGCACAGGAACACCACCTCGGCGCCCTCCACCGCGTGCCGCGCGCCGAGCACGAACTCCAGCCGCCCCGCGGCCAGCCCGGACTGCACCAGCTCGGCCAGCCCCGGCTCCAGGATGGTCACCTCACCGGCCTTGAGCCGGGCCACCTTGGCCGCGTCCACATCGGCGCAGATGACCTTGTGCCCCAGTGAGGCGAGACAGGCGCCGGTGGTCAGGCCCACGTATCCGGATCCGACGACGACGATTCGCCGTGCGAACACACTCCACCCCCGCGTTGGGTTGGTTCTGGTCCTCGGGCGAACTGCCCCGTTCGGGCGCATCCTGACACCGCAGGACGGGGATGGCCAGCCAACCGTTCGGTGGCTCCGGTCACGACTGTGAACGGGGAGTGACTGGAATGTCACTCGACACGTAGGGTGCACGCTCGTGGACCAACGACGGTTGGGTGATTCTGGGCTGGTGGTCAGCGCGGTCGGGCTCGGCTGCAACAACCTCGGGCGGCCGGGGACCGCGACCGAGACGCTGGCCGGCGCCAGGTCGGTTGTCGATGCCGCGCTGGAGGCCGGCATCACCTTCTTCGACGTCGCCGACGTCTACGGCGCCCCGCGCGGGCGCAGCGAGGAGCTGCTCGGCCAGGCCCTGTCCGGGCGGCGCGAGCACGCGGTGATCGCGACCAAGTTCGGCATGGACATGCAGGGCACCAACGGCCCCGACTTCGGCGCCCGCGGTTCCCGCCGCTACGTCCGGCGCGCGGTGGAGTCCTCGCTGCGGCGGCTGGGCACCGACTGGATCGACGTCTACCAGCTGCACCGGCCGGACCCGCTGACTCCGCTGGAGGAGACGCTGTCCGTGCTGGACGACCTGGTGCACGAGGGCAAGATCCGCTACGTCGGGCACTGCAACCTGGCCGGCTGGCAGATCGCGGACGCGAGCTGGCGCGCGAGCACCGCGAACCTGACCGCGCCGGTGTCCGCGGAGAACCACTACTCGCTGCTGGAACGCGAGTCCGAGCGCGAGATCATCCCGGCCTGCCTGCGCTTCGGCCTCGGCCTGCTGCCCTACTTCCCGCTGGCCAACGGCCTGCTCACGGGCAAGTACGACCGGGACACCAAGCCGCCGGAGGGCAGTCGCCTGGCCGGAAGGGAACGGCTGCTCGCGGACGCGCCGTGGGACCGGATCGACCGGCTGCGCCGCTTCGCCGAGGAACGGGACCTGAGCATGGTGGAGCTGGCCATCGGCTGGCTGGCCGCGCAGCCCGCGGTGGCCTCGGTGATCGCGGGCGCGACCAGCGCGGAGCAGGTCACCCAGAACGCCTCGGCCGCGGAGTGGGCACCCACTGCGGCGGACCTCACTGAGATCGACGCCATCTGTCCACCGGGCCGACGTTAACGGCGGCTAACCTCTCCGGCATGCAGATCACCGACACCGCTGCCATCGTCACCGGTGGCGCGTCCGGCCTGGGTGGGGCCACCAGCCGTGCCCTGGTCGCCAAGGGCGCCCGCGTCTTCGCCCTGGACCTGCCGCAGGCCATCGAGAAGGCCGAGCAGGTCGACGGCATCACCTACGTGGCCGCCGACGTCACCGACGCCGAGCAGGTCAAGGCCGCCGTCGAGCAGGCAGCCGCGGCCGCGCCGCTGCGCACCGTGGTCAACTGCGCCGGGGTCGGCTGGGCCGGCCGGATCGTGAACAAGCAGGGCGAGCCGCACGACTACGACCTGTTCCGCAAGGTCGTGGAGATCAACCTGATCGGCAGCTTCAACGTGCTGCGCCTGGCCGCGGCCGCGATGGCCAAGACCGAGGCGGTGGACGGCCAGCGCGGTGTGGTGATCAACACCGCTTCGGTGGCCGCCTTCGACGGCCAGATCGGCCAGGTCGCCTACGCCGCGTCCAAGGGCGGCGTGGTCGGCCTGACCCTGTCCTCGGCCAGGGACCTGGCCACCTTCGGCATCCGGGTGATGACCATCGCGCCCGGCATCATCGACACCCCGATGCTGGCCGGGGTCACCGAGGAGTTCCGCGCGACCCTCTCCGCCGGGGTGCCCTTCCCCAAGCGCCTCGGCACGCCCGCCGAGTACGCGCAGCTCGCGGTCATGATCGTCGAGCACGACTACCTCAACGGCGAGGTCATCCGGATGGACGGCGCGCTGCGGATGGCGCCCCGCTAGGTCTGGCGAACGGTGCGGCCGCGCGGCCGCACCGTCACAGCTCCCCGGCGTAGGGCAGCTCGTAGACCGCCTCGGAGTCCATCCAGCGGCGCAGCGTCCAGGTCGCCCGCACGTCGTCCTCGTTGTACTCCAGCAGCCGTTCCCGCTGGTCCGGCTGAGGTTCGCCGCCGTCCATGCCGACCGCGTCCCGGTACCAGCGCATCGAGTTCTCGCCACCGGCCTCCGGGTCCCGCCAGGCGAACCCGGCCGCGGGGGCGATCATCTTCAGCCCCTTGCCCTTGGCGCAGAGGAACTGGTCGCGCACGATGCCGAACAGGTCCACCCACTGCGGCGAGCCGATGAAGTCCTGCACGGTCTGGATGGTCGGGATGTCCGGCTTGCCGGCGAAGCGCTCGGCCGAGCCGAGCATCCACCGGTTCTCCGCCAGCTCGTTGTAGCAGTAGGCGCGGAAGCTCAGCCCGCGCGCGCTGGCCCGCAGCCGCACGTGCGTGAGGTAGGACCAGAACTCGCCGAAGGAGCGGGCCTCGTCCTGGCAGGGCAGCGGGTCCCAGGTGACGAAGGCCCGGTAGCCCTGGGGCACGCCGATGTCCGCGCCGGAGAGGTGCACGCCCCACATGTAGGCCCCGGCGTCGCCGAAGCTCTCCATGTCCACGTCCAGCTCCACGTCCGCGCGCGGCACGTGCACCCGTTCCTCGCGGCGCACCAGCGAGGCCCCGCGCAGCCAGGCCTTGGCCAGCAGCACCGCGTCGCCGAAGGGCATGCCCACCATCGGCGCCGGCGGGTCGACGGTGACCGGCTGGGCGGCCAGCTGGTCCACAGTGGACACTCCGATGGCGCGCAGGGACACCGCGTCCTCGCCGCGCACCACCAGGCTGACGTCCCGCCGCTCGATCAGGGTGGCCTCGCAGGTCGGCCACCACGGGCAGCTGCGGCACTCCAGGATCCGGGACGGCCTGGCCAGCGGGTCGCGCTGGTTGAGCGCGGCCGCGGCCACCGCGAGCCGGTCGGCGAAGCGGGCGTCGTACTCCTTGAGCGCGGTCCGGCCGTTCGGCCAGGTCGGCGCCTCCAGGTCGTGCCAGAGCACCACGTCGGCGTCCAGCCCGATCACCCCGCCCATCGCCCGGCCGGGCACGGTCAGGCCCGCGGCCTGCAACAGCCGGTAGGCGTGCGCCAGGCGCAGCTGGTCCCGCGGCTGCGGCCGCACCTTGCGGATCGGGTCCACCCTGGCGCTGCCCGGGTAGAGCTGGCCGAACGGGGTGGTGCGCGCGCCGGTGCCAGGGTCGGTGATCTTGTGCCGGACCACCAGCACCGGCAGGTACCCGCCGCTGGAGTCGCGCACCAGCAGGTCGATGCCGCCGCGGCGCCCGCCGGTGCGGTCCGAGGGCAGCAACCCGCCCCAGACGAACCGCGCACCCGCGCCGAGCACCGCGGTGGTGATCCGTTCCCGGTCGGCAGCCGCCTCGCCAGCGGGCACCTCGGTCCACTCCGCGCCCAGCTGCCGGGACAGCCGGTCCGCCACCACGCGCCGGTGCGCCGCCGCGTCGCTCATCCGCTGCTCGGCAGCCGGGTCCGGCGGCGCCTTGGCCGCGTCGACCATGGTCGGATCGTGTTCGAGGTGCACGCGGCGCCGGCACCGGGTCACCACCCCGGCATCAAGTAGCACCGCAGACGTCACTCATGCAGGGTAGGTGGCCGGACCGCGCTCCGTGTCGGCAACCCGGTTGATCTCGGCTTCTTGCGCGCCAGAAGCGCCAGAAAACCCCCGAGCGGCCTAGGCCGTGTCCCGTGGATCTCGTGCGCGAGCGTCGGAGTCCAGGTTGTTCCTGGCGGTGCTGCCGGGGCAGCCTCGTACCGGGCGTACTCGGCTGTTCCGGCAGCACCGCCAGGGACGACCTGGGCCCGACGATGGCGTGCGAGATCCACGGGACACGGCCTACTCTGAGGGCATGGCCCGCATCCGGCGAGGACTGCCCAAACTCACCCCCGCCCGTGCCAAGCACCTGGTCGGCATCGGCAAGGTGGTGGTTCCCCTGCTCGCCCCGTTCGCGATCAAGGCCGCCTCGGCGGCCAGGGACGGCTACGACCGGATGCGCGCCCGCAAGCTGGGCGTGCCGGTCGAGCACCTGGCCACCTACAGCGGTCGCGGCGGCGCGCTGCACGCGCGGATCGCCGGCATCGCCAACGCGGTGGCCGAGCTGCGGGTCAACGCCAGCGAGGAGGTCACGGCCTTCGCCAAGGACAGTGAGGCCAGGCTGGTCGAGCTGGCCGCGGTGGTGCGGGCCGCGGAGCGGATGCCTGCGCCACGGCGCAAGACGGCGCACCGCTCGGTCGCCACCGAGCTGGACCGGATCGAGTCACACCTGCTGCATCATCTGGGCGTCTGATCGCGGGTAGCCGCGAAAGGGCAGCGGGAGCGGGCGCAGCAGCAGCGCGAAGGCGACCGCGGCCAGCACCGCCCCGGCGATCGAGGACGCGGACAGCGCGGCCAGCGCCAGGTTCAGCGGGATCAGGATCCCGGTGAACCAGAGCGCGCTGGTGCGCAACTGCTGGGAGTAGGCGGGCAGCAGCAGGGCCAGCACCAGCCCGATCGCGCCGGTCATGATGGTGGCCATGGCGAACGGGAACTCGAAGGCGCTGCGCGCCCACAGCACACCAGCGGTCAGCCAGGCCACCACGGTGTGACCGAGCAACACGTACCGAACCGAGTCCAAGCCGCGCATGACATCCCCTCCCGGAAAGATCGTCACGACCCATCCTGGCTGGCGGCACCGACAGCGGCCATGGGGCAAACCCCCGAGTCGACCCTGAAGTCAGCTCCCCCGCCCTGCTCAGGGCATCCGCACAAATCCCTCGCGGACCAGCCAGTTCCGCGCCACCTCGGCCGGGTCCTTGCCTTCCACGTCGACCTCGGCGTTGAGCTTGAGCATGACC
Organism: Crossiella sp. CA-258035; assembly: GCF_030064675.1. GTDB lineage: Bacteria > Actinomycetota > Actinomycetes > Mycobacteriales > Pseudonocardiaceae > Crossiella. The sequence goes on along the minus strand of NZ_CP116413.1, from coordinate 51,892 downwards.
TCGTTGGTCAGCTTCGCCGCCACCGGCCGGAGCACCTCGGTGATCTGCGGATGCGTCGAGGCGGTCTCCTCGCGCATGGTCATCGAGGCGTTGTAGCGCGGGAAGAAGTTGCGGTCGTCGGTGAGCAGCACCAGGTCCAGCGCCAGCACCCGGCCGTCGGTGGTGAAGATCTCGCCGAAGTTGCAGGTGTCGCCGTTGGCCGTGGCCTGGTAGATCGGCCCGTTGGCGAGCAGCTTGGCCTTGCCCGGCGCCGGCTCGAACCCGTAGGTCCTCTGCACCCCCGGCATGCCGTCGTTGCGGCTGGCGAACTCGTTCTCGACGCAGAACGTGCCCTCCTCCGGCCGCTCCCTGGTCACCCTGGCCATGTCGGACATGGTGCGCACGCCGAGGCGCTCGGCGTTCTTCCGGTTCATCGCGAACGCGTAGGTGTTGTTCAGCGGCGCCATCAGGCTCCACACCACCCGGTTGCGCGCCAGGTCCTCCTTGCGCACCGCCTCGAACTGCCCGGCGTCGTCCGGGATCGGGTCCTCGTGCCCGAGGTAGCTGATCCACCCGGTGCCGGTGTACTCCCACATCAGGTCGATCTGTCCGGTGAGCAGCGCGTCCCGGCCGCTGTTGGACCCGGCGATGTTGGACAGGTCCCGCACCTTGGCCCCGGCCGCGCTCAGCGCGAACTCGGCCAGGTAGGCCAGCACCAGCTGCTCGCTGAAGTCCTTCGAGCCCACGGTCAGCTCGACATCGACCAGCTCCGGCACTGGCTGAATCGATCCTGGTTTCACGTGAAGCGGCGTCGAACCACCGGCGGAAAGCCCACACCCCGCCAGCAAGCTACCAGTCAGTAACAACGCGACTGTCCACAGTGGACGCTTGTTCACCGGAGTCCCTTCGGGCCGAGCTTGCGTTCGGCGATGCCGCCCAGCCAGTCCACCAGCAGCGCCAGCGCGGCGGAGAGCACCGCGCCGACCACCAGGATCGAGGTGCGGCGCAGCTTGTAGCCGGTGTCGATCATCGAGCCGAGGCCGCCGCCGTTGACGAAGGTGGCCAGCGTGGCCACGCCCACCGCGAGCACCAGCGCGGTCCGCATACCGGCCAGCACGTGCGGGATGGCCAGCGGGAACTCGATCCGGCGCAGCACCGTGAAGGAGGACATGCCGATGCCCCGGCCGGCCTCGACCAGGGTCCGGTCCACCTGCTGGAGGCCGACCAGGGTGTTGCGCAGCACCGGCAGCAGGGCGTAGATCGCCATCGGCAGCACCGCGATCCAGAACCCGGTCTGGCCGGTGAGCAGGAAGAACAGCACCAGCACGCCGACCGCGGGGGCAGCCTGGCCGATGGTGGCCAGACCGAGCACCACCGGCGCGATCGGCCGCGCCCAGCGGCGGCTGACCAGCACGCCCAGCGGCACCCCCGCGGCCAGCACGATGGCCGAGATGGCCACGGTCAGCTGGAGGTGCTCCCAGGTCAAGCTGAGGATGTTGGCGAAGGTGATGTTGCGCTGCTCGATCGAGTCGAGCTCGCCGGTGAACGCCCAGACCAGCACCGCGCCCACGATCAGCAGCACCACGACCGGCTCGGCGAACAGCCGCAGGCGGTCCGCCCGCGAGGCGCTCACGCCGTCTCCAGCTCTTCGCGCATGGCCCGCACCGCGGCCATCAGCGTGTCCATGGTGACCACGCCGACGTACTCGCCGCGCCCGCCGGTGACCACGGCCAGCCCGTCGTCGTCGGTGAGCACCGCCTCCAGCGCGTCGTGCAGGGTGGAGGCCATCGCCACCGTGTCCTCCACCGCCCGCCCGGCCCGGTCCAGGCTGACCCCGGTGGACAGGTCCGGCGGGGTCACCCAGCGCAGCGGCCGCCGCCGGGTGTCCAGCACCAGGCCGACCGCCCCGCGCCGCCGCCCGAGCCGTTCGGCCAGGTCGGCCACGGAGTCGCCGACGCCGGCCGTGGGCACCTCGGACAGTTCGACCTCGCGCACCCGGCGCAGGGTCAGCTGCTTGAGCGAGGCCCCCGCGCCGACAAAACCGGCCACCGTGTCGTCGGCCGGGTTGGCCAGGATCGCCTCCGGGGTGTCGTACTGCAGGATCCGGGACCGGTCGCCGAGCACCGCGATCCGGTCGCCGAGCTTGACCGCCTCGTCGAAGTCGTGCGTGACGAACACGATCGTCTTGCCCAGCTCGGCCTGTAGTCGCAGCAGCTCGTCCTGCAGGTTGCCCCTGGTGATCGGGTCCACCGCGCCGAAGGGCTCGTCCATCAGCAGCACCGGCGGGTCCGCGGCCAGCGCCCTGGCCACCCCGACCCGCTGCTGCTGCCCGCCGGAGAGCTGGCGCGGGTAGCGCCCGGCGAACTCACCGGGGTCCAGCCCGACCAGGTCCAGCATCTCCTCAACCCGGTCCGCGACCCGCTTCCTGTCCCACTTCAGCAGGCCGGGCACCATGCCCACGTTCTGCGCCACGGTCAGGTGCGGGAACAGCCCCGCCTGCTGGATGGCGTAGCCGATCCCCCGCCGCAGCTCGTCCGGGTCCAGCCCGAGCGCGTCCTGGCCGCCGATGGTGATCCGCCCGCTGGTCGGCTCGATCAGCCGGTTGATCATCTTCATGGTGGTGGTCTTGCCGCAGCCGGAGGGCCCGACGAAGACCACCGTCTCCCCGGCCGGGATGGTCATCGAGACCGACTCCACCGCGGCCGCCTGCTGCCCGGGGTAGCGCTTGGTCACCTCGGTCAGCTCGATCTGCACACCGCTGACCTGGCTGTGCTCAGACACGGATCCCCCTGGAAGTGGTCATCCTGCCGATGATCAGGAACACGCCGTCCAGCAGCAGCGCCAGCACGATTACGCCGAGCGTGCCGGCCAGCGCCGAGTTGACCGCGTTCGCGCTGCCCACCCTGGACAGCCCGCTGAAGATGAGGTTGCCCAGGCCGGGACCCTTGGCATAGGCGGCGATCGCGGCGATGCCCATCAGCAGCTGGGCGCTGACCCGCATGCCGGTCAGGATGGTTGGCCAGGCCAGCCGCAGCTCCACCGAAGTGAGCACCCGCCACCTGGCCATCCCGATGCCGCGCGCCGCGTCCACCACCGCCGGGTCCACGCCGGAGAGGCCGACGATGGTGTTGCGCACGATCGGCAGCAGCGCGTACAGCACCAGCGCGGTCACCGTCGGCGCCACCCCGAGACCGAGCACCGGGATCAGCAGGCCCAGCAGCGCGAAGGACGGGATGGTGAGGATCGCGCTGGTCAGCGCGGTGGCGATGGCCGAGCCCAGCGAGCTGCGGTACACCGCCACCCCGAGCAGCACGCCGAGCGCGGTGGCGATCAGCGTGCACTGCACCACCGCGCTCGCGTGCAGCGAGGAGTCCAGCAGCAGCTGCTGCCAGCGCGATCCGATGAACTCCCACAGGTTCACGGCTTGGCGCTCGCCTGGGTTTCATCGTGGCCGTTGCCATTGCCCGGGCTGACCTCCAGCTGGAAGTCGTGCCCGTACTGCTCGGTGCCGCTGATCACCGCGGCCTCGACCACCTCGGCGCCCTTGTTCTCCCGCCGGATCAGCGGGTCCTGCCGCAGGTCCTTGGCCAGCGAGACGCACATCAGCACCATCACCGCGGTGAACGGCACCGCCGCGATGATGGTCAACCGTTGCAGGCCGCTGAGCGCGTTCTCCCCGCCCACGGTGAGCATCACCGCGGCCACCGCGCCGGTCAGCGCGCCCCAGAAGATGACCACGCCCTTCTTCGGCGCGATCGAGCCGCGCTGGGACAGCGTGCCCATCACGATGGAGGCCGCGTCCGCGCCGGAGACGAAGAAGATCGCCACCAGCAGCATCACGACCACACTGGCCACCTCGGCCAGCGGGAACTGTTTGAGCATGCCGAACAGCTGGGCTTCCTGACCGGCCGCGCCGGCCAGGTCGACCCCGCTGCGTTGCAGGCTGAGCGCGGTGCCGCCGAGCACGGCGAACCAGAGCAGGCTCACCAGGCTGGGCACCAGGATCACCCCGGAGATGAACTGCCGGATGGTGCGGCCCCGGCTGATCCTGGCCACGAACATGCCGACGAACGGCGTCCAGGAGATCCACCAGGCCCAGTAGAAGATGGTCCACCCGGTCAGCCAGGTGTTCATCGCGTCGCCGCCGGTCGCCGCGGTGCGCGCGGACATCTCGGCCAGGTCGGAGAAGTAGTGGCCGATCGAGGTGGGCACCAGGTTCAGGATCAGCACGGTCGGGCCGACCACGAACAGGAACAGCGCGAGCACGCCAGCCAGCACCATGTTGATGTTGGACAGCCACTGGATGCCCTTGGCCACGCCGGAGACGGCCGAGCCGATGAACGCGATGGTGAGCACCACGATGATCACCACCAGCAGGGTGGTGGTGGCCTTGTCCAGCCAGCCGACCTCGTGCAGCCCGCGGCCGATCTGCAGCGCGCCGAGGCCGAGCGAGGTGGCCGAGCCGAACAGGGTGGCGAAGATGGCCAGGATGTCGATGGTCTTGCCCAGCGGCCCCTCGGCCCGGCGGCGGCCGAACAGCGGCGCGAACACCGCGCTGATCAGCTGGCGGCGGCCGCGGCGGAAGCTGCCGTAGGCGATGGCCAGGCCGACCACCGCGTAGATCGCCCACGGGTGCACGGTCCAGTGGAACAGCGTGGTGGCCATCGCCGTCTCCAGCGCCTCCTCGCTGCCCGCGGCGACCGTGCCCGGCGGCGGTTTGACGAAGTGCGCCAGCGGCTCGCTGACCCCGTAGAACATCAGGCCGATGCCCATGCCCGCGGAGAACATCATGGCCACCCAGGAGGAGGTCCGGAACTCCGGTTCCTCGCCGTCCTGGCCGAGCGGGATCTTGCCGTAGCGGCTGGCCGCCAGCCACAGCGCGAACACCACGAAACCGGAGGCGGCCAGCACGAATGCCCAGCCCGCGTTGGCGATCAACCAGGTCAGCGCCGCCTTGGCGGCAGCACCGAGCCCGGCGCTGTCGACCACGCCCCAGCCGATGAAGGCCAGCGCGATGACCGCGGCGACGCCGAAGACCACCGGGTCCAGCCGGGCCGGGCGTTCGGCGAGTGGTTCGCCGGGAAGTTGGGTGGGTTGATCCGGGTGAGCTGGGGTACCACCAGTAGCGGGACCCGAGGTGAGGTGGTCGTCAGTCGTCACGGTGTTCGGCGCCCGGGGGCGCCTCCTCCTTCACGAACGGGCACGGCTACCGATTCTTGCTTTTCACCGTTACCCGTTCGGAGTAACGCGGTAAACCTGGCCTGCGTTCTGTAGCGAACTAGTGACATTGCGCTGCGCCGTACGCTCTCCCCGTGCGCACAACCCTGGACCCGGCACGCGGAACTCTCCGCGTTCTCCGAGGTAGTGTGCTCGCACTCTGCAGTTCCGCGCTCAGCGGAGCCGCGCACGCCCTGGCCGGTGGCCGGGTGGACGACGGCGTGCTGACCGCGCTGCTCACCCTGCTGATCGCCGCCGCGGGCACCGCGCTGGCCGGTCGCCGCCGTGGGCTGACCGGCATCCTGCTCGTGCTCGGCCTGGCCCAGTGCGTGCAGCACCTGCTCTTCGACCTGGCCGACCACGGACACCTCGCGGGCGGCTTGATCGACCCGGCGCTGATGGTCCTCGCGCACACCCTTGCCGCCATCGGCACGGCGTTCCTGCTGGTCAACGCCGAGTCCGCGCTGTTCGCGCTGTTCGCCGCGCTCGGCCTGCGCCCGCGCCGCCGCCCGGTCTCGCGGCCGGTCCCGGTCACGCCCCGGCTCGCCGTCCTGGGCGGACCGGCCCCCCTCCTGCTCGACCTGCTGCTGAGCCGCCTCCGAACCCGGCGTGGACCGCCCGCGTTCTCCAGATAAGGCAGCCCACCCTCCCCACAGCAGGAAAGAAATCAGGAGATATGTCGACTTCTCGACACCGCGCACTGCTGCGCGCAGGCGCAATCGTGGCCATGACCTCCGCCGCGGCCCTGTTCACCGCGGGCCTGGCTTCCGCGCACGTCACCGTCCAGCCCGGCGAGGCGGCCAAGGGCAGCTACACCAAGGTCGCCTTCCGGGTGCCCAACGAGTCCTCGACCGCGGGCACGGTGAAGGTCGAGGTCACCCTGCCCAAGGACTACCCGCTGACCTCGGTGCGGACCAAGGCCGTGCCCGGCTGGAAGGCCTCGGTGACCAAGGTCAAGAGCGCCGAGAAGGAGGTGGTCAGCACGATCACCTGGCAGGCCGACTCCGGCGTGCGGATCAACCCGGACGAGTTCGCCGAGTTCGAGGTCTCCCTCGGCAAGCTGCCTGCCAACACCGACAAGCTGGTGCTGCCGGCGACCCAGACCTACGACGACGGCAAGGTGGTCAAGTGGGACGCCCCGCCCGCGGCCGACGGCCAGGAGCCGGAGCACCCGGCCCCGGTGCTGAAGCTGACCGCGGCGGCCGGTGACGGCCACGGGCACGGCGGCGCCACCACGGCCGCAGGCGCCAAGACCGACGGGCACAAGGACGCGGCCGCCTCCGGCACCGACACCTCGGCCCGCTGGCTCGGCGGCGCCGGCCTGGCCGTGGGCGCGCTCGGCCTCGGCTTCGGGGTCGGCGCGATCCTGCGGGGCAGGCGGTCGGCGGCATGAGGCGACTGCTCGCCACCCTGGTGATCGCCGGAGCCGCCCTGCTCGGCTCCGCGGCGCCCGCGTTCGCGCACAACGTGCTCTCCGACAGCAACCCCAAGGCCAAGTCCGAGGTGGAGGCCGGTCCGGCGGAGGTGATGCTGAAGTTCGACCAGGAGGTCCAGGACGGCTTCAACACCGTCACCGTGACCGGGCCGAACGGCACCCGCTGGGAGGGCGGCACGCCCAAGGTCAACGGAGCCGTGGTCACCGCGCCGCTGCTGCCGCTGGGCCCGGCCGGGGAGTACACGATCGGCTACCGGATCCTGTCCGCGGACGGGCACCCGGTGACCGGCGCGGTCCCGTTCACGCTGACCAAGGCGGGCAACGGCACCCCGACCACGAACACCCTCAGCCCCTCCGCCGAGGGCAGCACCAACGCGCAGGCCGAGGATTCGTCGGGCACGCCGGTGTGGCTGTGGATCATCGGCGCGGCCGTGCTGCTCATCGCCGGGGTGGCGGTGGCCCTAGTGCTGGCCAAACCCTCGAAGAAGGCATGACCACTCGCCGGACCACCCTCCCTCTGTTGCTCGGGCTGGTGGCGACCGCGGCGGCCGGGACCACCCTCGGTTCCGTGCTCACCGCGGCCGCCCCCGCGCCGGGGCTGCCGGAACCGGGAGTGGTGGTCCGGCTGGGCGTGCCCGCGTTGCGGCTGGCCGTGGACATCGGCGCGGTGGCCGCGGTCGGCCTGGCCATGCTGCCGCTGCTGCTGCGCACCGGCCGCCCGGCCAGGACCAGGCCGCTGCTGGTCACCGCGCACCGGATCGGCCTGGTGCTCGGCGCGGGCTGGGCGATGGCCGCGGTGCTGCTGCTGTGGTGGCAGGCCGCTGAGCTGGCCCCGGCCGGACTCGGCCTGGACGTGGGGTCGCTGGCGGACTACGCGGCCACCGTCGGCGCGGGCCGGGCGCTGCTGGTCGCGGCGGCCTGCGCGCTGGGCTACGCGGTGCTGCACGGCCTCGGCCTGCGCACGGGCGCCCGCCCACCGGCCGAGTTGCCGGTGCTGGTGGCCATGCTCGGCCAGATCCCGCTCGCGCTCACCGGGCACTCCGCGGCCGCGGCCAACCACGAGCTGGCGCTGCTGTCGATGAGCGTGCACGTGATGGCCGCCGCGGGCTGGGTCGGCGGCCTCGGCGCGATGCTGTTCCTGGTCACCCCGCACCGTGGCCTGCTGGCCGAGGCACTGCCCCGGTTCGCCGCGGTGGGCACGGTGTGCCTGGCCGCGGTGGCGGTCAGCGGCGTGGTCAACGCCGTGGTGCAGCTGACCGGCCGCCCCGGGCTGGGCTGGGCGGCCGCCTTGTTCGGCACCGGCTACGGCTGGGTGGTGCTGACCAAGACGGCCGCGCTGCTGGTGCTCGCCGGCCTCGGCGGCTGGCTGCGGTTCCGGCTGATGCCCGCGGTCGTTCGCCACCGAACGGCTCCGGTGACCCTGTGGATCTCGCTGGAACTGCTGGTGATGGCGCTGGCGATCGGCCTGGCCGCGGCGCTGGCCAGGGCTTCGCTCAGCTAAGACTTCATTCCAGCTCGGTGAGCGCGGCGGCCCTGCGCTCCTGGCTGAGCTGCTCCAGCCTGGCCACCGCGGCGTTGCCCCGGCGCTGGAGCTCCTCGTGGTCGATCCAGCCCGCCGCGTAGTGGCGGTAGTCCTGCGCGAGCATCACCAGCTCGGACAGGTAGTCGGCCGAGCGCCGACGGCTGGTCTCGGAAAGCTCGGTCACCAACGGAAGCTGGTTGTCGACGACCTCGTCCAACATCTCCGCGGCACGCAGGGCCTTACGCCCGCGCAGCCGTGCCTTGCCCTTTGTGGAGAAGCTCAACACGTTTCTCCGCCCTTCGCGCTCGCACCCAGCAAGAAGTTCGCTACACGAACATCGCTGCCACCCAGAGTGACCACACTGAGAGTCTTGACGTTCCGTTGACGTCCGTTTGTCGTCCTAGAGAAGGATTGCGTTACCGATCAACTCATTCTGAAGGAGGATACGGGTCTGCTGTATACGCCAGCGGGGGCCAGGTTCGGCCGCCGGACGGGTTAACGGTGCGGAGTCCAGCGGGCCCGGGTGTCACCCGAACGGAAGGACTGCATCCGTTTGGCCAACTCGGTTCGTACATCCGGGTTACTGCGCAAGATCGACAGCACCCCGGTGGTCAGCTTCAGCTCGCGCACCTGGCGCAGCACCGGGAAACCTGGCCACTTCGTGACATCGAAGCCGTAGGCCCTGGAGAGTTGCCGATACCGGTCACCGGTGTGCCGGAAGCGCAGTTTGCCGACCGCCAGCGGGGTCAGGTCCCACTCGCGCGGGCCGAGGCAGACCGAGTCCAGGTCGCACAGCAGCGGGCCGATCGGCGTGCTGATCACGTTGCCCACGTGCGCGTCACCGTGGATCACGCCCTGCGGCAGGTGGTACTCCATCGCGGCCAGCTCGGCCTCGAGCTCCGCGCACCGGGTCTCCAGGAACTCCCGATCCCCCGCGTCCAACTCCTCGGCGTCGGTCAGCCTGCGCCGCACATCGGCCAGCGGGTCCCAGCGCGGCAGCTCCCCCGGCGGCGCGGGCAGCGCATGCAATCGTTTGAGCAGCTGAGCAAGCTCCAAGCCGGTGGCCTGCCCCACCTCGGGCACCGCCTGCCAGAGCGTGGCCACGTGCCCGTTGACGTGCAGCGGCTGCGGCAGGCCCGGCAGCAACCGGACCGCGGGCACCTCGTGCTCGGCCAGCCAGTTCGCCGCCCGCACCACGTTGTCCGCCCGGTAACGCAGCGAGGGCGAGAGCACGATGCGCACCACCACCGGGTGCGCCAGCAGCTGGAACACCGCGTTGTTGACAAAACGGATCAGCCGCGCGCCGCCCGGGTCCAGCCCGGCGGCGTCACAGATCTCCCCGAGGACGGTCCGGAGCTTGGCACGGCTGTACCGCCCGTCCGCGTCGGGGCGAACCCGAACGTTCACGTCATGGTCGTTTCTGCGGGGATCCGGTGCGAATCCGAAACTGGCGGACCTCCTCGGCGAGGTCCTTGGCCTCGGCGATGTGCTTGTACCGCTCCGACTCCTCCTGGATGTCGATCATGCGGTCGGCCACCCGGACCGAGTTGACGCCCTCGCCCATGGAGTAGGCGACCCGGCCGACCCGCAGCCCCTCGCTCACGTCGCCGGAGCGGATGTGGTTGGCCGCCAGCATGCTCAGCCCGAACACGTGCGTGCGCTTCATGTCCGACTCGTAGCCCTGGGTGCACTTGACCAGCTCGGCGACGGCCAGCGGAGCGTGCTTGGCGCGGAAGTCGTCGTTGGCGGCCAGCGAGTGGTGCACCGAGCCGATCATCCCGTGCAGGTCGTTGACGGTGAAGAAGCGCACCCACTCCGGCGCGTGCTCGAAGTCGGCGCGGGCGAACTCGTCCTTGGTCCGGCCGACCATCTTCATCGCCTGCTCGCGCATGCCCATCATCGCGTAGGCCCACGCCTCGTTCGCGCACAGCACGGCCACCGTCAGCGCGGAACCGGAGTCCTGCGCGGCCAACTGGCCCAGCTGGAACAGCTTGAGCGCGTCGTTGGGCTCGTCGTAGTGCAGGTAGACCCGGCCCATCCGGTACAGGATGTTGGCCACCAGGTCGTTCTTCTCGCACTGCTTGGCGTACTCCAGCGCCTTGCCGAAGTGGTTGCGCGCCGGGTCGAGCATGCCGGTGTCGAACGAGGTCCAGCCGGCCAGGCTGTGCAGGTCGGCCAGGGCCAGCCGCAGTCGCCTGCGCACCGGGTCGATCGCGTCGGCCCGCAGCAGCTGCTCGGCCCAGGACAGCTGGGCGATCACCGCGTCCCGGCAGGTTCCGCCGCCGTACTGGTAGTCCAGCGCGCGCAGGGCCTTGGTCGCGGCCTCGACCTGCATGACGTCGGTCTTGCCGATCTTCTCCCTGGCCGGGGTCTGTGCCACGGAAGTGATCCACTGGCCGGGGTCGCCCGGCATGGTCACCACACCCATGGTCACGGAAGCGGCGTGCTGAAGGAACCTCCTCCGCTTCACCGACTCATCCTCCTCGGACAGGGGGTCATCGGCGACGCCGACCACCCGGACTGCGGTGGCTCCGTCGTAGGCGAGACCCATGTAGCCGCGCGGTACCTGGAGCCCGTCGGCGATCCGGGCCAGCACGTCATACGCCATGACCTGGCGACCCTTGAGGATCTCCGACACCTCGGACTGTGACTGCCCGGTGCTGGCCGCGATCTGGCGCTGTGACACCCCCACGCGCCGAAGTAGCCGGTACACCGTGCTGATGTCCCGGGCGGCCAAGGCGTCCCGCATCTCCCGTTGCTCCCAGGTGTCTGGGGTAACGAGCGGTGGCTGGGATCCGATGGTGTCCATTGCGCCCCCTTACGGTCCGCTGGGCGTCAAGCGCAGAGTAAGGGCAGTTCGCGGCAGTGGTGAAGTCCCCATCGGTGAGGCTGATCGGCCCGACTGAACTTGGCCTACCGCTCACCGTGTCACTCACACCGATCGGCGCTGGAACTCCCCGTTCTGGTTCGACTCGGCCCAATCTTAGTTTCGGTAAGGGATCGAGCACGGAGGGAAGTCGGAACCGTGGCGTTGACCGAGTCACCAAGCGTTGCCTCAGGCGACGGAGCAGGCCCCATGGGTCAGCTCCCGGCGCCGTGGCAGAGCGCGGGCGGCCGGCGGCGCTGGTGGCGGGTGAGTTGCCGCGACTCGGTCAACCGGCGTCGATTCCTCACCGTGCTCGTTGACCGAGACAGGGTTCTCCTCGTCGGGCCTCCCGGCGAGACCGCAGTGCTGTCGGCTGGACAGGTTGGCCAGCTCAAGACAGCTCTGCGCGAGGCCGCCGACCAGGCGGGAAGGTGACGGTGACGTCAGGTGGACGAGATTCTGGGTCAGGTGCTGCGCAACGCGGTCTGGGAACGGCTCGACATGCTTACCGAGCTGGCCAACCGCGCCGACGCCCCGTCCCTGCTGTCCGTCGCGCGTTCCGAGCTGCCCAGGCTCACTGAGGGCTGGCGCGCGATGCTCGCTGCTCACGAACCCGATGACCGCGGCAACTGCCCCGAGTGCTCGACCCGCTGGCGCCAGCAGAAGGCACCGTGTTCGGTGTGGCGCGCGGCGTACGAGCACCTCGTGGCCGGCGGCCTCGCCCCACGTCCTGCCCGGCACCTCCGCTCAGCGAAGGTGTCCTGACCAGGGACTGACGTCTCTCGCGGCCCTCGGGCTCTTCCCCGAACCGGGTCAGCCGCGGCAGCCGTCATGTGGCCGGTGGTCCGGGCCGGGCGAACCCCCGACCGCTCCGGGCCGGACCGCCGTGCCAGTTCTGGTTGATGCACAACAAAACAGCGACTTCCGCGGGCCGGTGCTGATGCACTCCCCTCCCCCCGACCGGCACCGGTCCGCGGATTCCCAAGCCACCCCTCGGGTGGTCTGCCCCTCCCGCGCAGACCACTCGAGGGGTTTCGAATTTCCGGCCCGCCACTCGTTGGAGTGAAATTCCTCAGGGCACCCGGCGGATTTTGAAGATCACGAATGCGCCGATGAGCGACAGCGCCGCGGACACCGCGAACAAACCTGGGTAACCGCCGAAACCGGCCAGGATCGGCGTGGCCAGAAGTGGGGCGAGGACCTGCGGCAGGCCGTGCGCCAGGTTGACGATGCCCAGGTCCTTGGCCCGGTGCTCGGCAGCCGGCAGCACCTCGGTGAGCAGGGCGGTGTCCACCGCGATGAACGCGCCGTAGGAAGCGGCCAGCACCGCCGCGCTGATCACCAGCACCGGCCAGCTGATGGTCACCACCAGCATGGCCGAGGACAGCGTGACCGCCAGCGCGGCCACGAAGATGAAGACCCGCCGCTTGCCCGCCCGGTCGGACAGGCCGCCCGCGAGCACCGCGGCCGGCACCATGATCGCCGCGTTCAGCAGGTTGAGCAGCAGCAGGTCCGCGTGCGGGTCCGCCCGGTGCAGCACGTCCTGCAGCAGGTAGAGCGTGTAGAGGGTGCCCAGCACGAAGCCGGGTGACCAGCAGCCGGTTGAGCAGCGCCCAGGCGAAGTCCGGGTGCCGCCGCGGCGAGATGGCGAACCCGCGCAGCACCTCGGCCAGCCCGCCGGGCGGCCGCTGGTCCGGCCGCAGCACCGACTCGGCGGTGCGCAGGGTGAACGGCAGCGCGCAGGCCAGCAGCAGCACGGCGAGCGCGAGGTAGCCGCTGAACGCGGGCTTGACCGTGGTGGCCACCAGCGCGCCGGCCAGCGCGCCGACGGTCTGGCCGAGCCCGACCCAGCCGCCGACCAGCCCGCGCTGGGCCACCGGCACCCGGTCCGGGATCGCGGCCAGCAGCGCGGCCAGCATGCCGCCGAAGGCGGTCTGCACCCCGCACCAGGCCACGATCATCACCGCCGCGCTGCCCGCGCCAGCCAGCGCCAGCAGGCTGATCGCGCCGAGCACCGCCGAGGCCAGCACCCACGGCCGCCGCCTGCCGAACCGGGAGGTGGTCCGGTCGGAGGCGAAGCCGACCAGGATGGTGGCGACCATGCCGAACAGGCCGCCGACCGCGGTGGTCAGCCCGAACAGGCCCTCCTTGTGCGCGGGCGCGAACTGCTCGGCCTGGACCAGCAGCAGCACCTGCACCGGCCCGGAGTGCACCGCCCACACCCCGACCATGCCCACGGCCAGCGCGGCGATCCAGCCCGCGCGGACCCGCTGGACCGGCTCAGCGAGCGCGTCCGGGATCGTCGAGGTCACCGGACCCCGCGGATCTTGAGCGCGAGCAGACCACCGGCCAGCGCGGTGACCGCGGACAGCAGGAAGATCATCGAGTAGCCGGAGCCGTCCGCGCCGGAGAGCAGCGGGGCGGCCAGCACCGGCGCGATGAACTGCGGCAGCGACTTGCTGATGTTGTTCACGCCCAGGTCCTTGGCCCGGTCGTTCGGGCTGGGCAGCACCTCGCTGGTGATGGCCAGGTCCACCGAGTTGGCCACGCCGAGACCGGCGCCCAGCAGCACCGAGCTGAGCACGAACAGCTCCCAGGTCGGGTTGACCACCAGGATCGCCGAGGACGCCGCCATCAGCACGCCTGCCAGCACCGCGAACAGCTTGCGCCTGCCCAGCCGGTCGGAGAGGTGGCCGAAGACCGCCGCGGCGACCACCACGCCCACCGTGGTGATGGTCGAGGCCAGCGCGGTGCCGCCCTCCGGGTCCTCGTGCCTGAGCACGTCGGCCAGGAAGAACAGGGTGTACAGGCTGCCCAGCACGTAGCTGATGGTGATCAGCGACTGGCTGGCGATCGCCCACAGGAAGTCGCCGTGCCTGCGCGGGGAGATCCACAGCGAACGCAGCACCGGGCGGCGTCCCGGCGGCAGCACCGGATCCCGGTTGATCAGCAGGAACGGCAGCACCAGCAGGATCAGCAGCAGCGCGCACAGGCCGTAGCCGCTGAGCGGGTCCGGGGTGGAGACGATCACCAGGTTGCCCACCAGCGAGCCGCCTGCCTGGGCCAGGCCGATCAGCCCGCTCATCATGCCGCGCTGGGTGGTGGGCACGTGGTCGGGCAGCGCGGCGAGCAGTCCGGCGAAGGCCGCGGCCGAGCCCAGCTGCACCAGGCACCAGCCCAGCAGCAGGCCGGTGACCGTGTCCTGCTGGCTGAGCAGCAGCATGCTGGCCGCCGAGATGGCCACCCCGGTCACGATCCACGGCTTGCGCGGGCCGAACTTCGAGGTGGTCCGGTCGGAGAGCAGTCCGAAGAAGATGTGCGCGGCCATCAGCACCAGCGAGCCCACGCCGGTGATCAGCCCGAGGCTGTTCTCCTTGTCCTCCGGCGCGGCGTGCGCGGCCTGCATCGGCAGCAGCAGCACGGTCGGTCCGAAGTAGACGATCCAGACCCCGAGCGTGGCCGCGGTGAGCGCGCCGATCCAGGCCGGTCCGACCTTGCGCTCGGGTTCGACCAGGGACTCCGGTGCGATCGTTGTCATGGGTGGCCCCCCAGTTGCAACTGCGCCGACCGCTGCACACTAGGAAGACGAGGGGCCTGTGAACAGGCAGAACAAGGAATCTGTAGTGCGATTGCCCGAACGGTTACCTGGTTGTCACGCGACCCCGCGGATCCGGCTGACCAGCACGCCGCCGAGCAGGGTGACCCCGGCGGCCAACGCGTAGAGCGCGGGGTAGCCGCCGAAGTTGGCCAGCACCGGCGCGGCCACCGCGGGCGCCAGCACCTGGGGCAGCGCCGAGGCGATGTTGATCACGCCCAGGTCCTTCGCCCGGTCCTGTTCGGCCGGCAGCACCTCGGTGAGCAGCGCGAAGTCCACCGAGGTGTAGACGCCGAAGCCGAGCCCGAGCACCACGGTAGCCGCCAGCACCGCGGGCCACACCGGCCAGATCGCCAGCACCGCCAGCGCGGCCGCCATCACCACCGAGGCCCAGGTGACGAAGACCTTTCGTCGTCCTGCCCGGTCCGACCACCGGCCGGCCAGCACCGTGGTGGCCAGCATGCTCACCGCGTAGACCGAGGTCAGGACCAGCACGCCGGTGCCGGGATCGGCGTGCCGCACCCCGTCGGTGAGGAAGAACAGCAGGTAGAGGGTGCCGAAGGCGTTGCCGAGGTTGAGCAGGAACCGGGTCAGCCAGGCCCAGCCGAAGTCCGGGTGCCGCCGGGGCGAGATCCAGAACCTGGCCAGAGTTCGGCCCGGCTGAACTGGCGGCTTGGCGAGCAGCACCTCGTCCCGGCTGCGCACGACGAACGGCAGCACACCGGCGACGAGCAACGTCGCACATCCGAGGTAACCCCATTGGATGCCGCCCAGCGCGGTGGCCAGCGCGGTGCCACCGAGCACGCCGACCATCTGGGCCAGCCCGACCCAGCCGCCGACCACCCCGCGCTGGCGCACCGGCACGTGGTCGGGCACCTCGGCGGTCAGCGCGGCCAGCGCGGCGTTCACCGCGGCCTGCACCAGGCACCAGCCGATCGCCATGACCAGCACGTTCGGCGCGGCGGCGAGCAGGAGCAGCGCGGCGGCGCCGAGCAGCGCGCCACCCACGGTCCACGGGTGCCGCCGCCCGAACCGCCCCCTGGTGCGGTCGGACAGCGCCCCGGCCAGTGGGTTGGCCACCACCGACACCGCCGCGCCGAGGCCGGTGACCAGCGCGAGCACGGCTTCCTTCTGACCGGGCGCGAAGGCGGCCGCCTGCTGGCCGAGCAGCAGGTTGAGCGGTCCGAAGAAGGCCGCCCACACCCCGAGGTTGGCCAGCGTGAGCAGGCCGATCCAGCCGCCGCCGACCCGCTGCCGGGGCGTCACCGGTCATCCGCGCTGCTTCGCGATGTGCTCCCGCAGCCAGTGGAAGGAGTCCTTCGGCGTGCGCCGCTGGGTGGCGAAGTCCACGTGCACCAGCCCGAACGGCTGGCCGTAGCCCTCGGCCCACTCGAAGTTGTCCAGCAGGCTCCACACGTAGTAGCCACGCACGTCCACCCCGGCCCCGATCGCGGCCCGCAGCGAGTCCAGGTGCGCGGACAGGAAGTCGATCCGCGGCTGGTCGTGCACCTGACCGTCGATGAGGTCCTCGGCGAAGCTGGCCCCGTTCTCGGTGATGTACACCGGCGGCAGCGCCTCGCCGTAGCTCTCCCGCAGTTGGACGAGCAGCTCGCGCAGCCCGTCCGGCACGATCGGCGAGCCCATCAGCGTGGCCGGGTGCTCGGCGATCTCGCCCAGCTCGAACGGCAGCGGGTTGCCCTCGGCGGGCGCGCCGATCCGGGTCGGGTTGTAGTAGTTGACCCCGTAGAAGTCGATCGGCTCGCTGATGATCCGCAGGTCCTCGGCCGGGATCTCGAAGCCGGGCAGGTGTGCCGGCGAGGTGCCCAGCAGGATCGGGTCGGCGAAGAGCCGGTTGTGCAGCGCGTCGTAGGCGGCGGCCGCGGCCAGCGTCTCCGGCCGGTCGTCGGCGGCCCAGACCGGGGTGTGGTTGTTGGCGGTGCCGATCAGCCCCGCGCCGCCGGCCCGCAGCGCCCGGACCGCGAGGCCGTGCGCGAGCAGCTGGTGGTGCGCGGTAGGCAGCGCGTCGAAGAGCAGGGCCTGGCCCGGCGCGTGCTGGCCGAGGCCGTAGCCGAGCAGGGTGATCATCGCGGGCTCGTTGAGCGGCACCCACATCGCCACCCGGTCGGCGAATGCCTCGGCCAGCACCGCGGCGTAGTCGGCGAAGCGGGCCGCGGTGTCCCGGTTGAGCCAGCCGCCCTCGTCCTCCACCGCCTGCGGGGTGTCCCAGTGGTAGAGCGTGGCCATCGGCGCGATGCCGGCCGCGCACAGGGTGTCGATCAGCCGGTCGTAGAAGCCGAGGCCGGCCCGGTTGAGCGTGCGGCCGTCCGGCTGGATCCGCGGCCAGGCCACGGAGAACCGGTAGCTGTCCACGCCGAGCTCGCGCATGAGCGCGACGTCCTCGGGATAGCGGTGGTAGTGGTCGCAGGCCTGCGCGCCGGTCTCACCTGAACGGGTCTTTCCCGGAGTGGCGCTGAAGGTGTCCCACGTGGACCTCCCCCGGCCGCCCGCGGTTACGGCACCCTCGATCTGGTACGCGGAGGTGGCCACCCCCCACACGAAGTCGGTCACCGTTGCCTCCGCCCAGTAATGTGAAACCGATTCGCATCTTAGGCGTGTCGTGGTTCACACGAAAGAGCTTCTTAGTCGATCACGCCAGAATGAACGCCTGTCCGCCGCCGTTAGCTCCAGGGAGCCGCCCGTGTCAGCTGATCTCACCCCCCTCCGGCGCCGACCGGTCCAGCAGCGCAGCGCGCAGCGGGTCGAACGGATGCTGGACGCGTGTGCCGAACTGGTCGCCGAGCTGGGCTACGACGGCGTCACCACCACGCTCATCGCGGAACGGGCCGGTGTCGCGGTCGGCTCGCTCTACCAGTTCTTCCCGGACAAGCGGGCCGTGGTGCAGGCGCTGACCATGCGCAACCTGGACCGCTTCCTCAGCCAGGTGCTGGAGCGGCTGGCCGAGGTGGAGCTGGCGCACTGGTGGGACGTGGTGGACCGGGCCTTCGACGTCTACATCGCCATGCACCGCGAGGTGCCCGGCTTCCGCAAGGTGCACTTCGGCGACGCGGTGGACGTGCGGCTGCTCGACGACGGCAAGGACAACAACACGGTGATCGCCGACCGCCTGGCGCAGCTGATCGCCGAGCGGTTCGGCCTGCCGCTGATCGAGGTCCAGCTGCCCATGGCGGTGGCCATCGAGGCCGCCGACGCCGTGCTGCACCTGGCCTTCCGGCACGACCCCGAGGGCGACCCGAAGGTGGTCGCCGAGGCCAAGGCCATGGTCAGGGACTACCTGGGCAGCCGGATCCGCTAGCCGAAGACCCGGCCCTCGCCGCGGTAGGTCGGCGCGCTCAGGCCGACCTGGTCGCCGTCGATGAAGTGGAACTCGGTGAAGCGCTCGGCCAGCTCACCGGCCTTGGCGTGCCGGAACCAGACCCGGTCGCCGATGGCCAGACCGTCCGCGGCCTTGCCGGTCAGCGGCGTCTGCACCTCGCCCGCGCCCTCGGTCGGCACCAGCTTGAGCCCCCTCGGCAGATACGGCGCCGGCACCCGGTCCGGTCCGACCGGTCCGGAGGCGAGGTAGCCCCCGGCGAAGACGGTGGCGGTGCCCCTGGCCGGCCTGCGCACCACGGGCAGCGCGAACAGCGCGGCCGGCCGCAGGTGCAGGTGCTGGTAGTTGTCGAACAGGGTCGGCGCGAGCAGGCCGGAACCCGCGGTCAGCTCGGTGACCGCGTCCTCGGCCGCGGTCCGCTCCAGGCTGCCGGTGCCGCCGCCGTTGACGAACTCCAGCTCGGCCACCGAGCGCACCGCGGCCACCGCGACCGCCCGCCGCTCGGCCAGCTCCACCAGCGAACGCTTCTGCATCCAGCGCACCGCGGCCCCGCGCACCGGCTTGCCGGCCGGCTTGTCGCCGAGCCCGGCCACCTGCGCCTCGTAGGACATCACCCCGACCAGCGCGAAACCCGGCCGGCGGACCACCTCCACGGCCAGCGAGCGGGCCTGCGCCGGGGTGTGCACCGGCGAGCGCCGGACCCCGACGTGCACCAGCCCGGACAGCGGCCGCCAGGAGGCGTCCAGCTCAAGGCAGATCCGGATCTCCGGGTGGCCCGGCCCGAGCACCTCGGTGATCAGGTCCAGGTGCGCGGCATCGTCGATCATCAGCGTGATCGCGGCCCGCGCGCCGTCGTCGGCGGCCAGCTTCTGCAGCGCGGCCCGGTCCACGGTCGGGTAGCCGATCAGCAGGTCGTCGCTGACGCCCGCACCGTGCAGCCACAGCGCCTCGTTGAGGGAGTAGCACATGAGACCGGCGAAACCCGGATGGTCCAGCGCGAGCTTGAGCAGCTCACGTACCCGGACCGACTTGCTGGCCAGCCGGATCGGCCTGCCGTGCGCTCGGCGGACCAGCTCAAGGGCGTTGCTGTGGAACGCCGCGAGGTCGACCGCGGCCAGTGGCGGGTCGAGGTGCGCGGTCGCGGCGTCGAAGCGGGACCTGGTCTGCGTGGCTAGCACACTGCAACGGTAAGCCGAAAACCTTGAAAGGTGAAACCTCTTCACGTACGTTCACCAACATCCGCCCCGAGGATTGCGGAGGGTTGCCTTGCCGCGACAGAGTGCCACCGGCGCCTGGACCAACTGGGCCCGCACCGCCACCGCGCGGCCGGCCCGCACCGCCCGCCCCCGGGACGTCGAGGAGATCGCCACCGCGGTGAAGGCCGCGGCCAGGGACGAGCTCACGGTGCGTGCCCTGGGCAGCGGCCACTCGTTCAGCGCGGTCGGTTCACCTGAAGGTGGCCTGGCCCTCGACCTGTCCGACTGGCGCGGCGTCATCGCCGCCGACCACCAGACCGGCCTGGTCACGGTCCGCTCCGGCACCCCGCTGCACCAGCTCAACCACGAGCTGGACCAGCTCGGCCTAGCCATGACCAACCTCGGCGACATCGACCGCCAGACCCTGGCCGGCGCCATCTCCACCGGCACCCACGGCACCGGCGCCACCTACGGCGGCCTGGCCACCCAGGTCAAGGCACTGGAGCTGGTGCTCGCCGACGGATCCCTCCTGCGCTGCTCCGCGACCGAGAACCCGGCCGAGTTCAACGCCGCGCGGGTCGGCCTCGGCGCACTGGGCGTGCTCAGCACCATCACCCTCCAGTGCGAGCCCGCCTACGCCCTCCAGGCCGCCGAGTACCCAGCGGGTCTGGACGAGACCATGGAGTGCTTCGACGAGCTCACCGAGACCAACGACCACGCCGAGTTCCACTGGTTCGTGCACACCGACCGGGTCATGGTGAAGCGGAACAACCGCCTGCCCCAGGACGCGCCCCGGCAGCCGCAGCACCCGCTGCGCCGCTTCTTCGAGTACGAGGTGCTGGAGAACGCCGCACTGGCCGCGGTCTGCCACACCGGCCGCGCCATCCCGGGCCTGGTCCGCCCGCTGAACCGGCTGTGCGCGAAGGTCCTCGGCGAGCGCTCCTACAGCGACGCCTCGCACCGGGTGTTCACCACCCCGCGCCGGGTCCGCTTCACCGAGACCGAGTACGCCATCCCGCGCGAGCACCTGCGCGAGGTGCTGGCCGAACTGCGAGCCGCCTCCGAGCGGCTCGAGCACCCGGTGAACATCCCGGTCGAGGTGCGGGTGGCCGCCCCTGACGACATCTGGCTGTCCACCGCGACCGGCCGGCCGACCGCTTACCTAGCCATCCACCAGTTCATCGGCATGCCCTACCGGCACTGGTTCGCCACTTTCGAGCAAATCGCCTGTGCGGCGGGTGGCCGCCCGCACTGGGGAAAGATGCACAACCAGTCAGCGGAGACCCTCCGCGACCGCTATCCGCATTTCGCCGACTTCAAGGCCGTGCGCGCTGCCCTTGACCCGCACGGCCGCTTCCGCAACAGCTATCTGGACCGGGTACTGGGGAACTAGCTGACCGTGGTGGCCAGAATCCGGTCGTAAACCACCTCACGCAGCCACCGCACGGTGACTTCCTGCTCAACCGGGAAGTCCTGCGGCGGCCGCCCGCGCAGGGTCAGCTCCACCGGACCGGCGTCCTGCGCTGTGGCGACCGACACACCGTAGTGCCCGGCCCGCATCAGGCAGTTGGCCAGGAAGTCATCGCCCTCGGCCACCGCCGACGGCACCACAACGGCCGTGTTGGTGAACCGGGAGAACGGGACCACCGAGGTCAGCGCGGTCCGCCAGTGCCGGGACAGCGCGATCGCGCCGACCAGCCGCACCGCGGGAGCGGGCACCATGCCGGCCAGCTCAGGCCACACCCAGGTGGACACCGTGGTCCGGTCGGTGACCGGCGGACACCCCAGCGCCAACCGCTCGGCGTGCGCGTCGGTGATCAGCTCGGCGACCATCACCACCCGCCGCCCGAGCAACGTCATCGGCGGCAACATCACGCCACTCCAGCCCAGCAGCTCGGCCGCCTTGGCGGCCAGGTGCTCCGGCGGCGCTGGTAACTCAACCGGGGCGACTGATCGGGCCGGAATGACAGGCAGTCCACCCTGAACTGTCGGCTGGCCCGTGGTGCGGCTCACGATCTTCGCCTCCCTGCGGCTTCACCAGTGCGGTCACCCACACCGGCGTTCTAGGCGTTCCGAAGCTGGTTCGTTCGCTGACGCCTTAACTGATTTACCAGGTCAGCGCCCTACCGCAGGGAAGGCAAACCACCGATTGCGACCGGCGGCCGAACTCAGTCGGTAACCGGTCGATGCACCGTCAAGCACTTCACCCCGGCAGTGCGGCCGTTCGTGTGAGACCCGCACGCTCACCGCTCACCGCACCCCAAACCCCGCCAACCGCCCCCAAAGAGGGACGAGCACAAGAGAAGCAAGAAGGAAGGACAAGGAAGGCAGGCGGAAGGCAGGGGAAGCAACGAGGGAGGGGAGAGGCGCAGGCCGAGAGGGATCTGCGGGGGCGGAGGGGAAGAGGCACGAAAAAGCCTTCCCAACCCCGCTGGTTCAGAACCGCCCGCACCGTAGGGGGTCCGGGGGATTCGATCCCCCGGTGTAATTACGAACGAAGAGGCCCAGGCGTAGCATGCCTGGGCCTCTTCGGAAGTGGGCGAGGAGGGAGTTGAACCCTCACGTCCTTTCGGACACACGGACCTGAACCGTGCGCGTCTGCCATTCCGCCACTCGCCCCTTTCGGGGGCTCCCTTTTGGGGTGCGGCGAGAGCCTAGCACGGTCAGGGGACCGCATTACAACTCGGCCCCTCCCTCACCCCCAGACCCGGATACGATCGGGGTGAGCGACCGGACACGGAGCCGACACTGCAGCACCGCACGACCACGTTCGGTGCCCGGCGCTCGCTGGACTGGAACCGGATGCGGGAAGGTGGGACATGAGCCTCGTGCAGCGCTTCGAGCGCAAGCTCGAAGGCCTTGTCGGCAACACTTTCGCGCGTGTTTTCGGTGGCAACGTAGTACCCCAGGAGGTGGCTCAGGCCCTGCAAAGGGAGGCCGAACGCAAGGTCAAGGAGCTTGCCGGCGGCCGCCTTCTGGCACCCAACCACTACACCGTGACACTCGGCCCAGCCGACCACGACCGGCTAGCCGGCGACGAGCAGCGGATCACCGATC
Organism: Crossiella sp. CA-258035; assembly: GCF_030064675.1. Taxonomy (GTDB): domain Bacteria; phylum Actinomycetota; class Actinomycetes; order Mycobacteriales; family Pseudonocardiaceae; genus Crossiella. The sequence continues at coordinate 29,694 of NZ_CP116413.1, read as the reverse complement.
TGCTCGCCGACTGTGTCGGAGAGCATCTGACCGAGCACGGGTGGGACACATACGGTGACGTCGTAGTCTCCTTGGAGCGCTCTGAGACGCTGCACACCGGACAGTTCCACACGAGCTCGTCAGTCGACCCAGACGCATCGCCGCGCCGACGGCCGGCACCACCTCGCACCGCAGGAGACCGACCCATGAGCCAGCCACCCGGCCAGTACCCCGAGGGAGACCGCTACGCCCAGCAGCAGCAGGGGCAGTACGGCTACGACCAGCAGCAGCAAGGCGGCTACGGCCAGCAGGGCTACGACCCGAACTACGGTCAGCAGCAGGGCGGGTACGGGCAGCAGCAGGGCTACGACCAGGGCTATGCCCAGCAGCAGCCCGGTTACGAGCAGCAGGGTTACGGCCAGCAGCCGGGTTACGGTCAGCAGGGCTATGACCAGGGTTACGCCCAGCAGCCCGGTTACGAGCAGGGCTACGGCCAGCAGCAGCAACCGGGCTACGGCCAGCAGCCGGGTTACGACCAGGGCTATGCCCAGCAGCCCGGTTACGACCAGGGTTACGCCCAGCAGCAGCCGGGTTATGGCCAGCAGGGCTACGACCAGGGTTACGGCCAGCAGGGCTACCCGCAGCAGGGCGGCTACGCCGACCCCAATCAGCAGGGATACGCTCCGCCCGCTGTGCAGACCGGCCCGCGCACGCTGACCGCGACGCTACAGCTGGACGACGGCTCCAACCGGACCTATAGCCTCAAGCAGGGCAGCAACGTCATAGGACGTGGCCAGGACGCCGATTTCCGTCTGCCGGACACCGGGGTTTCCCGCCGGCACCTGGAGATCACCTGGGACGGCCAGAACGCGATGCTGGCCGACCTGGGCTCGACCAACGGCACTACGGTCAACTCCAACCCGGCCCAGGCCTGGCAGCTCGCCGACGGCGACGCGATCAGGATCGGGCACTCGACGTTGGTGTTCCGGTCCCAGGGCTGACCAGGACGACATCGCAAGGCGGGAGCGATCACAGCAGGTGCCAGAACTTGTGATGCAGCTGACCAGAGCAGGGTTTCTCGCCCTGCTCTGGTTGTTCGTGCTGGCTGCGCTCCGTGTCGTTCGCTCTGATCTCTACGCGGCCTCCGGGCTGCGGGTCGCCCTACCAGGTTCCCGACGGACCAGCGGGCGGCAGTTGCGGGGCAACAAGGCCGCCCGGCAACTCGTGGTGACCCACGGCGCGCTGGCGGGTACCCGCATCGCGCTGGACGGCCGCCCTATTCTCATCGGCCGTGCCGACGACTCCACCCTCGTGCTCGACGACGACTACGCGTCGACGAGGCACGCCAGACTCTCGCTTCGAGGAACGGACTGGTACGTGGAGGACCTAGGCTCCACCAACGGCAGTTATCTAGACCGGGCGAAGGTCACGGCACCCACCCGGGTCCCGCTCGGCGTTCCGATCCGTATCGGTAAGACGGTGATCGAGCTGCGCTCATGACCCTCGTCCTTCGTTATGCGGCCCGCAGCGACCGGGGCCTGGTGCGTTCCAACAACCAGGACTCCGTGTACGCCGGCCCACGACTGCTCGCACTCGCCGACGGCATGGGCGGCCATGCCGCCGGTGAGGTCGCCAGCAAGGTCGTCATCGCCGCACTAGCCCCCCTCGACGACGACGAACCCGGGGAGGACCTGCTCAGCGACCTGCGCGAGTCCATGCTCTCGGGCAACTCGGCGATCGCCGAACTGGTCGCCAGCGACCCCGACCTGGAAGGCATGGGCACCACGCTGACCGCGGTGCTCTTCGCCGGCCACCGGCTGGGCCTGGTGCACATCGGCGACTCGCGCGCCTACCTGGTGCGGGACGGCAACCTGTCCCAGATCACCCACGACGACACGTTCGTGCAGTCCCTGATCGACGAGGGCCGGATCACTCCGGACGAGGCGCTCACCCACCCGCAACGGTCGCTGCTGCTCAAGGCGCTGACCGGGCACGAGGTGGAGCCGAGCCTGGCGATCAGGGAAGCCCGCAACGGCGACCGGTACATGCTGTGCTCGGACGGGCTCTCCGGGGTGGTGTCGGCGGAGACGCTGGCCGAGGCCCTGGCCATCCCCGATCCGCGCACCTGTGCCGACCGGCTGATCGAGCTGGCGCTCAAGGGCGGCGGCCCGGACAACGTGACGGTGATCGTCGCCGATGTGGTGGACGTCGACTTCGGGGAGAACGCCCCGATCGTGGGCGGCGCCGCCGGCGATGGCAGCGCCGATCCGCCACCGCCGGACTCCCCTGCCTCCCGCGCCGGCGCGCTGAACCCCGGCTGGCAGCAACAGCAGCCGCAGCGACCGGACCCGACCACGCCACCGCCGGACCCGCCACGGGGCAGGCGCTGGCTGCGCAGCATGTTGCTGGTGCTGCTGGTGCTGGTGGTGCTCGGCGCGGCCGGGTTCTTCACCAGGTACTGGGTGCTCCAGCAGTACTACGTCGGCCTGGACGACGACCGCCAGGTGGTGATCTTCCAAGGGGTGCAGGGCAGCGTGCTCGGCATCAAGCTCCAGCGGAAGGTCGAGGGCTCCTGTCCCCCGGACGTCAGCTGCGACCTGGACCCGATCCTGGTCTCGGACCTGAGCCAGTCGGGCAAGGACCTTGTCACCAACGGGATCACCGGACTGGACGGGCTTGAGGGCGCGCGCAACGCGATCCGCAGGCTGCGCACCGCCCAGGTGCTGCCGCCCTGCCCGTCGGCGCCACCGGGCACGCCCGGCGCGGGCGGTCAGCCGACCACCACCAGCAGCGCGCCGCCGACCACCGACCCGAACGTGCCCCCGACCACGGATGCGACGTCGCTGAACTCGCCGACGCCCAAGCCCGGGGTGGACTGCCGGACGGTGCGTTGATGGCTGAGTCGGCCGCGACGACCACCGGACCGCTGCCCGGGGGGCCGCCAGCTCAGCCGCCACCGACACCGACCAGGCGCGGCACCGAGTTGATGCTGCTCGCCTTCGCCGCGCTGCTGGTCACCGGCGCGCTGGTGCTGGTGGAGATCAACCAGGAGCAGGAGCTGACCAATGCCCTGTTCTACTACGGCGCGGCCTACCTCGGCCTGTTCGGGGTGGCGCACGTGGCGGTGCGGATCTGGGCGCCCTATGCCGATCCGCTGATCCTGCCGTGCGTGGCGCTGCTCAACGGGCTCGGCCTCGTCATGATCCACCGGATCGACCTGGCCGAGGCCGAGCGGGCCGAACTGGCCGGCAAGGTGTTCACCGCGGACGTGCCCAAGCAGATCATGTGGACCACGATCGCGCTGGCGCTCTTCGTCGCGGTGCTGGTGCTGATCAAGGACCACCGCACGCTGTCCAAGTACGGCTACACCGCGGGCCTGGTCGGCCTGGTCGCGCTGGCGCTGCCGGGCATCCTGCCGAACATCATCGCGCCGGAGATCAACGGCGCGAAGATCTGGCTGCGCATACCCGGGGTGTTCTCCATCCAGCCCGGCGAGTTCGCCAAGATCCTGCTGATGGTGTTCTTCGCCGCGTTCCTGGTCTCCAAGCGGGACCTGTTCATGGCGGCCGGTCGCAAGGTGCTCGGCATGGAGCTGCCCCGCGCCCGCGACCTGATGCCGATGCTGTTCGCCTGGTTCGCCTCGCTCGGCGTGCTGGTGCTGGAGAAGGACCTCGGCACCTCGCTGCTGTTCTTCGGCATCGTGCTGGTTATGCTCTACGTGGCCACCGAGCGGGTCGCCTGGCTGGTGCTGGGCATGACCTTCTTCATCGGCGGCTGCCTGATCGCCTACCAGATCTTCGACCACGTCCAGGTCCGGGTGACCACCTGGCTGGACCCGTTCGCGGACTTCTTCAACAAGGGCCGCCAGCTCGGCCAGGCGCTGTTCGGGCTGGGCACCGGCGGTATCGGTGGCACCGGTCTCGGCGCCGGACGGCCGGAGCTGGTGCCGCTGGCCAAGAGCGACTTCATCATCGCCGCGATCGGTGAGGAACTCGGCTTCGTCGGCCTGGCCGCCCTGCTGATGCTCTACACGCTGCTGGTGATGCGCGGCATGCGCAGCGCGCTGGCGGTGCGCGACACCTTCGGCAAGCTGCTGGCCGGCGGCCTGTCCTTCGCGGTCGGGCTGCAGGTGTTCATCGTGGTCGGCGGCGTCACCAAGCTGATCCCGCTGACCGGTCTGACCGCACCCTTCCTGTCCCTTGGCGGATCGTCACTGGTGGCCAACTACGCGCTGGTCGCGCTGCTGCTGCGGATTTCCGACGGCGCGCGCAGACCCGCTGTGCAGAGCAAACCGGTGGTGCCGCAGGCGCCGATCGCGGAGGCGCACACCGTGCTCGTGGAGCGGCCCTCATGAACGCACCACTGCGCCGGGTGGCGCTCGCCGTCATGGTGATGGTCCTGTTGCTGCTGGCCAACGGCACCTACATCCAGGTGATCAAGGCCGACACCTACCGCAGGGACCCGCGCAACAGCAGGGTGCTGCTGGAGGAGTACTCCCGGCAGCGCGGCCAGATCAGCGCGGCCGGCGGTCAGCTGATGGCCACCGTGGAGACCACCAACGGGCGGCTGAAGTACCTGCGCAAGTACACCGAGGGACCGCTGTACGCGCCGGTCACCGGCTACTACTCCTCCAGCTACGGCGCGACCGGGCTGGAGAAGGCGCAGGACACGGTGCTCAACGGCGAGGACCCGCTGCTGTTCGGCCGCAGGCTCTCCGACCTGATCACCGGCCGGGACCCGCGCGGCGGCAGCGTGCAGACCTCAATCGTGCCCAAGGTCCAGCAGTACGCCTACAAGGCGATGACGGACAAGAAGTTCACCGGGGCCGTGGTGGCGCTGGACCCGAAGACCGGCCGGATCCTGGCCATGGTCTCCACCCCGTCCTTCGACCCGAACCAGCTCTCCGCGCACGACACCGAGGCGCAGCAGAAGGCCTGGGGCGAGCTGAACAAGGACCCGAAGAAGCCCGCGCTGAACCGGGCCGTTGCCGAGACCTACCCGCCCGGCTCGACCTTCAAGCTGGTCACCACCGCGGCCGCGCTGGAGAACGGGTTCACCAAGGACAGCCCGCTGACCGCGGCGCCCACCATCACCCTGCCCGGCACCACGAACCAGCTGGAGAACTTCAACGGCAACCGCTGCGGCGGCGGGGAGACCGCGCCGCTGATCGAGGCGCTGGCCCGCTCCTGCAACACCGCGTTCGTGGACCTGGCGATCCAGCTCGGCGAGACCAAGCTGCGCCAGCAGGCGGAGAAGTTCGGCATCGGCGAGCAGGGGCAGAAGGTGCCGATCAACGTGGCCGCCTCCTCCCTCGGCGACATCCCGGACAAGGCGGCGCTCGGCCAGAGCGGCATCGGCCAGCGCGACGTCCGGCTGACCCCGTTGCAGGACGCGGTGGTCACCGCCACCGTGGCCAACGGCGGGGTGCGGATGGAACCGCAGCTGGTGAGCCAGATCCTGCGCGATGTCACCGTGCTGCAGGACAACGACCCGGTGCGCGCCGGCACCGCGATGTCCGCGGCGACCGCGGCCACGCTCAAGGAAATGATGATCAAGTCGGAGCAGAACACCGCCGGTGGCGGGAAGATCTCCGGCGTCACCATCGCCTCCAAGACCGGCACCGCCGAGCACGGCAAGAACCCCAAGGAGAACAACCCGCACGCCTGGTACACCGCGTTCGCGCCGGCCGAGGACCCGAAGATCGCGGTCGCGGTGATCGTGGAGAGCGGCGGCGACCGGGGCCTGGACGCCACCGGTGGCACCGTGGCCGCGCCGATCGGGCGGGGCGTCATCGGCGCCTTCCTGGGGGGTGGCTGAGCATGCTCACCTCCGGCCAGCTGCTCGCCGACCGCTACCGCCTGGCCAGGCGGATCGCGGTGGGCGGCATGGGCGAGGTGTGGGAGGCCGCCGACACCCGGCTGGACCGGCGGGTGGCGATCAAGGTGCTCAAGCCAGAGCTGACCGGGGACGCGGAGTTCCTGCACCGGTTCCGCACCGAGGCCAGGATGACCGCCTCGCTGAACCACCCGAACATCGCCGCCGTGCACGACTACGGCGAGACGGCCGCGGTGCCCGATGGCCCGCAGGACACCGCTTACCTGGTGATGGAGCTGGTCGAGGGCGAACCGCTGGCCGCGATCATCGCCGGGCAGGGCCGGATCAACGCCGAGCGCACCATGGACGTGCTGGAGCAGGCGGGACACGCGCTGCAGGCCGCGCACGAGCGCGGGCTGGTGCACCGGGACGTCAAGCCCGGCAACATCCTGGTCACCCCGCACGGCAAGGTGAAGCTCACCGACTTCGGCATCGCCAAGGCCGCGCACGCCGCGCCGGTCACCCGCTCCGGCATGGTGATGGGCACCGCGCACTACATCGCGCCGGAACAGGCGCTGGGCGCGGAGGCGGAACCGGCCAGCGACGTGTACTCGCTGGCCGTGGTCGGCTACGAGTGCCTGGCCGGGCACCGGCCGTTCCTGTCGGACAACTCGGTCACCGTGGCCATGATGCACATCAGGGACCTGGCCCCGCCGCTGCCGCCGGACGTGCCGCCCGGCCCGCGCGCGCTGATCGAGGCGACCCTGATCAAGGACCCCAGGCAGCGGTACCGCAGCGGCGGCGAGTTCGCGGTCGCGGTGGCCGCGGTGCGGTCGGGGCGACCGCTGCCGATGCCCTCCGGCCTGGCCATGGCGCCGCCACCGGTGGGCCCGCCGCCGATGGGTCCTGGCGGGCCCATCACGCCGATGTCCTCGCCGGGAATTCCCGCGCTGGGTCACGGGACCGGGCAGTTCGCCCCGCCCGTGCTGGGGCGTCATCCGGTGAATGTGCGCCCGCGTCGAACCGCACTGTGGCTGGTGGTCGTCATATTCGTCGTGGCGGCACTTGTTTTGGGAGCATGGGGACTCAGCGTGCTCATGCGCGCCGACGACGGTGACCGGACCGGTGGCACGCAGAAGACCACCCCGGCGTCGACGGTGCGCGTGGATCCGATGGAGTACGTGGGGCGGGCGGCTTCGGAGGCGGCCGACCGGCTCATGAAATCCGGCCTGCACACCGATGTGCAGACGCAGGACGGTCACCGGCCAGCCGACCTGGCGCGGTGCGCGGTCACCGAGGTGACCCCGGCCGGGGAGCTGTCCGCGGGGTCGAGCGTGACCCTGCGCTGCGCGCCGCACGAGGACGGTTGACGTGCGGACACGGCAGCTGAGAGACATGAACAGACCACCGTCGACGAGGAGCGGGACAAGGCACCGATGAGCACTCCGCGACTGCTCTCCAACCGCTACGAGCTGGGCGAGACGCTCGGCTATGGCGGTATGTCCGAGGTCCACAAGGGCCGGGACGTTCGTCTGGGTCGCGACGTGGCGGTCAAGGTGCTGCGCGCCGATCTCGCCCGCGACCCGCAGTTCCAGCTGCGCTTCCGCCGGGAAGCGCAGAACGCCGCCTCCCTGAACCATCCCGCGATCGTCGCCGTGTACGACACCGGCGAGACGCAGACCGAGTACGGCCCGCTGCCGTACATCGTGATGGAGTTCGTCGACGGCAAGACCCTGCGCGACATCGTCAAGACCGAGGGCCCGCTGCCCGCCCGGCGCGCCATGGAGGTCATGGCCGACGTCTGCGCGGCGCTGGACTTCAGCCACCGGCACGGCATCGTGCACCGGGACGTCAAGCCGGCCAACGTGATGATCACCAAGTCCGGCGCCGTGAAGGTGATGGACTTCGGCATCGCCCGCGCCGTGCACGACGGCCAGGCCGCGGTCACCCAGACCGCGGCGGTGATAGGAACCGCCCAGTACCTCTCGCCGGAGCAGGCCCGCGGCGAGGCGGTGGACGCGCGCAGCGACGTCTACGCCACCGGCTGCGTGCTCTTCGAGCTGATGACCGGCGAGCCGCCGTTCACCGGTGACTCCCCGGTCGCCGTGGCCTACCAGCACGTGCGCGAGGACCCGAAGCCGCCGTCGCAGGTCAACCCGCAGGTGCCCGCGGTGCTGGACGCCATCGTGCTCAAGGCGATGAGCAAGAACCCGGCCAACCGCTACCAGTCCGCCGGCGAGATGCGCGGCGACCTGGTGCGGGTGCTCTCCGGGCAGCGGCCGCTGGCGCCGATGGTGATGTCGGAGGACGAGCGCACCCAGATCGTCGGTTCCGGCGGCGCCACCCAGGTGATGCAGGGCAAGCACCGGCCCGAGGCGCTGGACGACGACGATGACGAGGAGGAGGAGCGCAAGGCCAAGCGGCGGCGCACCGCGTTCATCGCGGTCGCGGTCGCGCTCGGCGTCGCGCTGCTGATCCTGCTCGCCTTCCTGCTGGGCAACCTCTTCGGCACCAACTCCAACGGGACCAGCGACACGCTGAGCATCCCGAAGGTGGTCGGCAAGACCGCCGAGGTGGCCAGGCAGGACATCGCCAACGCCGGGTTCAGCAAGGTGCCCAGCGCCAAGCGGATCGCCTCCACGCCGGACCAGCTGGACAAGGTGATCTCGGTGTCTCCCGGCGAGGGCCAGCAGGCCGCGAAGGACGCGGAGATCACGCTGACCATCGGCGCTGGCCCGGAGGAGGTCACCGTCCCCGACCTCAAGGGCAAGACCGCCGACGAGGCCGAGCGGCTGCTCACCCAGGCCGGGCTCAAGCTCAGCGCGAACAAGAACGAGGAACCGGTCGACGACAACAAACAGGTCGGCAAGGTCCAGTCGCAGAACCCCTCGGCCAACACCAAGGCGGCCAAGGACTCGCTGGTCACCATCACGGTCGGCAGGGCGCAGGACAAGGTCAGCGTGCTCAACGTGATCGGCCAGTCGGTGAACGCCGCGCGCAACAACCTGGAGAGCCTCGGCCTGAAGGTGGAGACCAAGGAGACCAGCTCGTCCAAGCCGAAGGACGAGGTGGTCGCGCAGACCCCGAGTGGCGGCAGCTCGGTGCGGCCCGGCACCACGGTGACGCTGACCATCTCCAAGAACGACCAGTTCACCATGCCCAACATCGAGGGCATGACCGAGACCGAGGCCCGCTCGAAGCTGCAGGAGTTCGGCTGGACCGGCAGCTTCAGCAAGGCCGAGGTGAGCGGCAGCCTCAGCGAGTTCGGCAAGATCACCGACTCCAAGCCGGTGGCAGGCGACGGGGTGACCAAGACCCAGACGATCCAGATCCAGGTGGTCACCCGGATCGGCGGCGGTGGCACCCCGCCGACCAGCACCACACCCAAGACCGGCGGCTGAGCGGTACCAGCGACAAGGCCCGGCTCCCCTTCGCGGGAGCCGGGCCTTCGTGCGTCAGCTGGGGTTCAGCGGGCCGCGGCGGCCAGCTCGCGCATGCCCTTCTCCAGGGCGGCGACGGTGGGCTCCGGCACCGGGTGCCCAGCGATGGCCAGCCAGTTGGCCAGCATCCGGTGGCCGCCGTCGGTGAGCACCGACTCGGGGTGGAACTGCACGCCGTGGATGGGCAGCTCGCGGTGCCGCATGGCCATCACCACGCCGGACTCGGTGCGCCCGGTGACCTCGAACTCGGCGGGCACGGTCTCGGCCAGCACGGTCAGCGAGTGGTAGCGGGTCGCGGTGAACGGGTCGGGCAGCCCGGCCAGCACGCCGGTGCCGTTGTGGTGCACCTGGCTGGTCTTGCCGTGCAGCAGCTCCGGCGCCCGGTCCACGGTCGCGCCCCAGGCCACGCCCATTGCCTGGTGGCCGAGGCACACGCCGAGCGCGGGCTTGGCCAGCTCGGCGCAGCGCCGGATGACCTCGATGGTGCGACCGGCCCGCTCCGGGGTGCCCGGTCCTGGACTGAGCAGCACGCCGTCCACCGAGTCCACCTCGGCCAGCTCGACCGAGTCGTTGCGTCGCACGACGCACTCGGCCCCCAGCTGGGCCAGGTACTGGACCAGGTTGTAGACGAAGCTGTCGTAGTTGTCGACGACGAGTACCCGCACCCGGCCAGCTTACGGCGCGTGTCGAGGACGAATCACTGGCCGGTGGTGACCTGGTTGAACGGCAGCATCGGCTCGATCCACGGGAACACCACGAACAGCAGCAGTGCGACCACGCCCAGGATCAGGACCGCCGCCAGCAGCATCCGCAGCGGCAACGGCCCTGGCAGGTGCCGCCAGATCCAGCTGTACACGAGCCAACCGTACCTTTCAGCCGGTCTGGAACTCGGCTGGCACGGCCTTGGGATCCTTCGGGTCCTTCGGCTGGGTGCGGACCAGGACGCCGTGCACGATGAGTCGCTGCCGCGCGGAGAACCGGGGGTGGCAGGTGGTGAGCGTGATCAGCTTGGCCTGCTTGTCCTTGGGCACGGCGTTGTTCGCCCGCCACGGCACCGGCGCGATGACCTCGCCCTGCTCCGGCCGCACGATCTCCTGGCCGACGGTCTTGGCGTACGGGTCGTCCTTGCCGCCCTTGCCCTGCGGCGCGACCCCCTTGCACTTGCCGTCCGCGCCCTTGCCCTTGGCCCAGTCCTTGACCTCGTCGGTCTTGGGCAGCATCCGGTAGACGAACCAGTCGGTCTGGGTCTCCACCAGGATCGCGTCGCAGGACTCCAGCAGATCGATGTCGTTGAACGGCGCGCCCTTGCCCACCCGGTGCCCGGCGACCGCGAAGTTGCCCGGCTGCCCCGGGTAGGCGGTGCCCTTGTAGTGACCGGGCCCGACCTCGAGGATCTGGTCGGTGGTGCCTTCCAGCACGGTGTAGACGTAGTCCGGCCCGAACGCCGGGATGTAGACCTTGGCGAAGCCCTCGCCGTCACCGACCTCGAACTGGTTGGTCCGCTGCGGCTCGTTGTTGTTGACCACGCTGGGGTTCTTCCACCGGTCGTCCATCGCGGAGGTCGCGTTGGCCTGCTTGCCGGCGGAGAGCCAGTCGGTCACGTAGACCTCGTAGACCACGAACAGCAGCACCACCAGCCCCGCGGTGATCAGCAACTCACCGAAGGTCCGCACCACCACCCGCCCGGTCTCCCGCCGCGGCTCCGGCACCTCGACCGCCCCGGCAGGCGTCTCCGGTTCGGGCTCGGGCTCCAGCTCGGCGAGGTCCTGGTACTGGTCGTAGTCGTCGATCCGCGGAATGAGCTCGGTCTCCTGCTCATCCAGCCGCGGCCGCGCGGGAATGCGCGGAATCGGCACGGTGAGCTCCTCCGGCGCGAGCGGCGGCGCGGCCCTCGGCGGAGTGGGCGGCGCGTCGGACCGGATCGGCGGGATCAGCTGCGTCTGCTCGGTGGCCGAGGGCGGCGGCCCCGGCGGCACGGGCGGACGCTGACCACGCGGCGGCATCGGCGGCTCAGGACGGCGCGGCGGCTCACCCTGGCCACGCGGATCCACCGGCGGACGCGGGGGCACCTCGCCCTGCGCGCGAGGATCGCGCGGCGGCCTGGCCTCGAACGGCGGCTGCGGCTCGAAGGGCGGCTCGGCCAGCGCACGCGGATCGCCGGGCGGCGGAGCGAACGGCGGCTCGCCCTGGGCACGGGGGTCCCGGAGCGGCTCTGGCTCGAAGCGCGGCTCGAACGGCGGCCGGGGGTCGAACGGCGGTTCGCCCGGCACGTGCGGCGGGCGGATGTCGTGGTGCGGCTGCCCCTGGGGGCGGGCGTCCTGCGGGAAGTCCGGGCGCGGCGGTTCAAAGCGCGGCGGCTCGGCACGCTGTGCTTCCGGGCGCTGTGCTTCCGCGCGCGGCGGCTCGGGCCGGGGCGGGGCCTCGTCCGGCGGGGTCCACACCTGGGGCGGTTCCCCGCGCCGGGGCGCCGGCCTCGGCGGCACGGGGCGCTGCTCGGCGCCGGGCTCGGACCACCACTGCTCCTGCGGCGGCGGGGGCTGCTGCGCCCTGGCCTGCCGCTGGTGGATCTCCTGGGTGGCCTCGGTGCCGTCCTCCGGCTGCGGAGTGCGGGGGTCGGTCATCGGGGCACCTCCTGTGCCTTGTCCAGTCGTAACGCGCCGCCGTAGCCCGGCACGCGCACCACGTCGGGCCGCTGGACCCGGTAGCCGAGTCCGTAGCTCTGGGCGTACTGCCGGAAGATTCGCACGCCGTCCGCGGCGTCCAAAGCGGAGTTCAGCTTGTCTGGGTCGCCGATGGCGCTGATCACATACGGCGGGGAGTAGGTGCGGCCGTGCAGCAACAGGGTGTTGCCGATGCAGCGGACCGCCGAGGTGCTGACCAGTCGCTGGTCCGCCACCGCCACCGCCTCCGCGCCACCGGCCCACAGCGCGTTGAGCAGGCTCTGCAGGTCCTTCTGGTGCACCACGAGCGCGTCCACCGGGACATCCGCCGGGTACCGGCCGTCCGGACCTCTCGGCGCGTCGCTGATGGTCACCACCAGGCCGGGACCACGCAGTGGGTTCAGGCCCGCCGGGTTCGCCAGGCCCGCCGCGGTGCCGCGGGCCTTCTCCACCCGCTGGTCGGAGCCTGCCGCGCCGCGTTCCAGCGCCTCCAGGTCGGTGCGCAGGCGACCGAGGGCGGCTTCGGCCTCGTGCACCCGGCCCTCGGCGTCGCGGACCAGGCCGTGCAGCTCGGTGTTGCGGCCGCCGCGCAGGTCGTGGCCGTCGGCCACGTTGTGGCTGACCGCGAAGATCAGGCCCGCGACCAGGCACATCACCGGCGCGGCCACCCGCCAGCCGTTGAGCCTCCGCACGCCTGAGATCCTCTCCTACGCCAAATGTGGGGTAAGCAGGGGCAAGTTGCCTCTCCTCTGCTCTCTTCGGCTACGTTAACGTGTTCGTCGGGCCGGAGTTTCGTTTTCGCTGTGCCGAACGCGCTCCGCGAACAGACACAGCCATCGGATCCAACGTCAGGCGAGGACAGAATGCCGAAGTCCAAGGTCCGCAAGAAGGACGTCTACACGCCGCCGCCGGACCGGCGCACGCCGGTCAAGCTGAAGGCCAAGGGGCCCTCACACCCGATCTACATCACGGTGATGCTGCTGGTGATGCTGCTCGGGCTGGCCTGGCTGGTCGTGTACTACCTCGCGGGCCAGGACATCCAGTTCATGGCCGACCTCGGCTCGTGGAACTTCGCGGTCGGCTTCGCGCTGATGATCACTGGTCTGCTGATGACCATGCGCTGGCGCTGACCAGCACAAACACGGTACGTATCGCGGCCCGGACGAACCACACGTCCGGGCCGTGCCACGTTCACCCCCCGTTTGGCGGAGGGTCACTGAACCACACGGATGTAAGTCATCCCCAGTGGGGACAACTCCTGTGGATAACTTTTTCCACAGGCACCCCATAGCCGGTCCCCGGAGCCGGGGGCACACAACATGATGTGGTTGTACCGCTGGGCGCAACGGGGCAGACGGAACGCCCTCAACCGGGCAAGCTGGACGGGTGAACGAGCAGATGCCCTGGTCAACGGGCCAGAGTCGGCAAATTGCCTGGTCAGCGAACCCCGCCCTGGTGGCCGTCGGCTGGACCTTCGCCGCGCTCGCCGCGGTCTGGCTGACCATCACCACCGATCCCGCGGGCCGGGTGATCGCCGCGGTCGCCGCCCTGGTCCTGGGCTTCGCCGCGCTGTTCGGCACCATCGCCCGGCCGAGGCTGGTCGCCAGCCCGATGGGGTTGACCCTGCGTGGCCTGTTCCGGACCCAGCAGTGGCCGTGGGCCGAGGTCGGCACCAGGCTCGTGCACACCCAGCGGCTGGGCCGCCGGGTCGCGGTGCTGGAGATCGAGACCACCCAGGGCGAGGCGGAGCGCCTGTTCGTGCTCGGCAGACTCGACCTGGGCGCGGACCCCGAGGAGGTGGCCGCGCAGCTCACCGAACTGCGCGGCCCCGCCTGACTAGTTCCGCTCGGCCAGCACGCAGGTGGTGCGCTCGCCGGGCGGGCTGCACTCGAACCTGGGCAGCTCGTAGTACTGGAAGATCGCCAGCCCGGCCAGGGCCAGCGTGATCGCCACCACGTTGATGGTCTGCCACAGCTTCCTGGTCGCCACCGGCACGTAGATCAGCCCGGCCGCGATCAGCGCGCCGGTGACCAGGCCGCCGCCGTGGCCGACCCAGGACACGTTGCCGATGAACAGGCCGAACACCACGTTCAACCCGAACACCATGGCCAGCGGCTGCAGGCTCTGCCGCCGCCGGATGAACACGATCACCACCGCGCCGAGCAGGCCGAAGATCGCACCGGAGGCGCCGACCGCGCTGTCGGAGAACAGGAAGATCGCCACCGAGGCGCCGATCCCGGACAGCAGGTAGAGCACCGCGAACCGGATCCGCCCGAACATCGGCTCCAGCTCTTGGCCGAGCATCCACAGCGAGAACATGTTGACCGCGAGGTGCCACGGCGCCACGTGCAGGAACTCACTGGTGAGCAGCCGCCACCACTGGTCCCCGGCGACCGCGACCTGCCACATCGAGCCGTTGTCGTAGACCCAGGACTCCCGCAGGTCGTTCACCCCGCCGGCCTGCACCGCGGTGAGCACGAAGAGCGCTACGTTCAGCACGATCAGCACCGGGGTCACGATCGGGCGAATCTGCTCGTCCTCGTTGCCGACCAGGTTGGTGCCCCGGCGCTGGGTCCGCTTGCCCTCGGCCACACAGTCCACGCACTGCTTGCCGACCGGCGCGTCACTGAGGCACTGGTAGCAGTAGGGCTTGCCGCAGCGGGTGCAGCTGAGCCCGGTCTCCTGGTCCTGGTGCCGTGTGCACCTGGGCAACGTGTGCGGAGGGGTCATCGCCGCCGGCTCAGCGCTCGACCGAGACCGTCACGCGCTCGATGACGACCTCCTTGATCGGCCGGTCCATCCGGTCGGTCTCGGCCTGCCCGATGGTGTCCACCACGGCACGGGACGCCTGGTCGGCGACCTCGCCGAAGATGGTGTGCTTCATGTTCAGGTGCGGGGTCGGGCCCATGGTGATGAAGAACTGGGAGCCGTTGGTGCCGGGACCCGCGTTGGCCATGGCCAGCAGGTACGGCCGGTCGAAGCGCAGCTCGGAGTTGAACTCGTCGGCGAAGGTGTAGCCGGGGCCGCCGCGGCCGGTGCCGGTCGGGTCGCCGCCCTGGATCATGAACCCGGCGATGACCCGGTGGAACACCGAACCGTCGTAGAACGGGCCGGAGCGCTCCCCGGCGGCGTTCTCGGTGGTGTAAGGCTTGCTGCCCTCGGCAAGCCCGACGAAGTTCTTCACCGTCTTGGGCGCGTAGTCCGGGAACAGCTTGATCCTGACCTCGCCTTCTGAGGTGTGCAGGGTCGCGGTCACGGTCGCCCCAACGAGCGATTCAGTGCTGTCAGCCACCGACCCATGGTGCCATCCACGGCGGGATCGTGTGAGAAGGGGCAGGATGGGGTAACGCGTTGACGAGGCCGTCGTCACGCTCGGGAGGCAGGCATGGACGAGGTAAGGACCCTGGCCAGAGCCGGAGAGCAAGTCGGGCGCGCGTTGGGCACCGGTATTCACGTGGTGCGCAAGCGAGCCGAGCACGCAGGCGCGGAAGGGCTCAAGGCCACCAAGCGGGCGAGCCGGCGCGCGGAGAAGAAGCTGGCCAAGCGCGGGCTCACGCCGCAGCAGCTGGCGCACAGCGTCGCCGGCACGGCCGAGGAGTTCAGCCAGGAGATCGGCAAGCGCGGCCGCAAGGCACGCAAGGAGCTGGCCAAGGCGACCAAGCAGGCGCAGAAGGACCTCGGCCGTCGTGGCCGCAAGGCCAAGAAGCGCCTGGCCGCCCGGCTGGACCCGAAGCCGAAGCGCCGCAAGTGGCCGTTCGCGGTGCTGCTGCTCGGCGCCGCGGGTGCGGTCGCCGCGGTGGTGCTCGCCCGGCGACCACAGGAGGTCAAGCCGGTGGTCGAGGAAGAGGAGCGCGACCGCGAGGAGCGCCCGGTGGGCAGCCCCTCGGACAACGGGCACCGCCCGGAGACCGCGCGCCAGAAGTGAGCCGGACGCGAAGAGGGGCCGGGTTCGCCCGGCCCCTCTCGCCGTTCACAGCTTCAGGTTGCCCGCCGCCACGGTGGCGATCCGCTTGGCCGCGATGGTGCGGTCCTGGTTCGTGGTGACCACGATCGCGTACTCGCCCTTGGCCACCGCGAACACCGCACCGCTGTCGGTCTTCTTCGACCCGCCCTTCCAGCCACCGGGCAGGTCGGCTGGCGAGGACCCGGCGACCGGCACCTGGGCGTCCACCACCGCCTTGGCCGTCTCGGCGGATCCGCTGTAGATCCACACCATGGCCTGCACCGACTTGTTGTCGGCCCGGTAGAAGAAGCAGGCCGGGTTCGGTTTCCCCTCGGAGATCCGGACCTTGCCCACCCCTTGCCCGTTGGCCGCCCGCACCTCCTCCTTGTCCAGGTAGGGACAGGGACCGTCGGTGGCGGGCACCGGCACCGCGGGCGGCTGGGCGGGCCCGGCCGAGGTGGTCTCCTGAGCAGGCGGCGCCGAGGTCTGGGGCGGAGCCGAATCCTGCGGAGCGCCCCCACAAGCGGAGAGCGCCAAGAGCGCGGGCAGCACGAGCAGCAGTGGTCGTCTCATAACGCGGCCCACCCTAGAGCCCTCCGCGCCACCGCGTCAGCGCTTGAAGTCGATGATCACCAGGTGCCCCTGGTGCCGGACCGTGTAGGCCGCGTCCCGAACCAGCCCCACCGAAACCTCCATGCTGCCGCCATGCCCAGGATCGTTCACCACAACCCCACGCACCAACGGCAGTGAGTGATTGACCACTCTCTCCCCGATCACCTCGACATAGGGCTCAGCCCCAACAGGCGAAGGCAAAGCCAGCTTGAGGAACCGCTTCCCCCACAGCTGGGTCACTCGAAGATCGCTCTGCCCCCAGTAGGGCCGCTCCCCGTCCAACTGCTGGAACAGCACAGACCCCGGAGCCTTGGCCCCCACGAACTCGAACACCACCCGGTCGTACCCGTCGTGGCTACCAGCCCGGAACTTCACCTGCGGCGGCCCCGCCACCGCGGCCGAAGCCGCCGGAGCCATCACCCCCACCACCGCGAACAACGAGACGACAACGACCGCCAACCGGCGGAGAACAGACATCGCTAAACACACCCCTGCGAAGATCGTCGATCCCTGACGACTCCCAGACGCAAAACCAACCCACCAGGTTGCCAAGCAAACGGTGGAACACAAACAACAGAGCGACAGACCCCGCCGCCCCAATACAACTCCCCAGAGGAAACCCAAAGACGCAAAGAAGGCGACACCAAGAGTTCGGTGCCGCCTACCACGCGAGCGGGGGTCCGGGGGCAGAGCCTCCGGACGGGGTCTGGGGGCTGTGCCCCCAGTGCAAATTACGAGACGATCCAGCGAGCGCTCTCCGCGAGCAGGGAGCCCCCATCGTCGAGTGGAGACGAGGGGAATCGAACCCCTAACCCCTGCCTTGCAAAGGCAGTGCTCTGCCAATTGAGCTACGTCCCCGCAGAGCAACTGGCGAGGCCGCCGGTACCTGGACGGCCACGCCTTGCCCTTCGGTTCGACTCAGCCCTCGGTCGGAGCGGTGGCCTCACGCCACAGGTCCGCCTCGGCCTTCGCCGAACGGTTGCGCTTGACAAAGAAGAGCACGACGCCGGCAACAGCGGCAAGTGCCAGAAGCTTCTTCACGTACGTTCGCCTCCCAAAGCGGCACGCGGTTGGTGCCCGATACGGGTGCCCCCCCAAGGAGCAGCGGGCAGTGGGCCTGGGAGGACTTGAACCTCCGACCTCTTCATTATCAGTGAAGCGCTCTAACCACCTGAGCTACAGGCCCGTGAACCGAGGTGAACATTACCGGACGGGGTGCCCTCCGCCCAAATCGGGGGGCACCCCATCCGGCAGTTCTACTCGCGCTCGGAGAGGGTGACCTCAACGCCACCGGCCAGGTCGGCCGAGACGTTGTAGACGAACGCGCTGACCGTGGCCAGCGCGGTGAACAGCACGATGTTGACGACGCCCACGACCGCGGCGACGCCGAACACCCTGCCCGCGCTGATCAACGGCTCAGCGCCGCCGTCGGCGTTGGTCACCAGGTCCTTGTAGGTGTTGTTCAGCGAGTCCCAGACACCCATGCCCTGGAGCACGCCGTACAGCACACCGACCGCGACCAGCCACACGAAGAACAGCGCGACCGACAGCACCAGCGCGAGCTTCAGCACCGACCACGGATCGACCCGCTTGACCTGCAGGGCGGCCCGGCGCGGGCCCCTGCCGGTGCGGCGGGCGCTGGGTGCGGCCACCGCGGGTCGCGGCGTGGTCGCCGCTGCGGAGAAGTTGACCGTCTCCCGGCCCAGCGCGCCCAGCCCGTTGTCCGGCTGGGGCGCGGCCGCCGCGGTCCCGAACACCGTGGGTGCGTCGAGATCGGGCTGCGGCGGGGAGTGCTCGACCGGAGCCGCCGGCCGGAACGCGGCCGTCGGCTGGTCGATCGAGCTCTCCCGCTGCGGTTCGGGAGCAGGCGGTGCGCTCTGCTGGTTCGCGACGGTCACCCGTTGCCACGGCGGCGGGGCGGCCGATGCCTGCGCGAACTCCTCGGCCGGCGGCGCCGCGGGCGCGGGCTCGCCGGATTGCCCCGCCGCCACGGCACCGTCCGGCTTCTCGGTGATCACGGTGGCCTCGTCAGCGGGCTTGTCAGCCTGCTGAGCGGGGTTGTCCGGTTGGTTCGGTGAAGTCATCAGCAGTCCTAACCGACGGTGGTGTCCGTCGAAGAGACGCGTTCAGGCGACTATTCGTTGCTCTGCTCGGTGTCGTTCTCGTTGGGCGAGCCGTTTTCCACCTCGGCGCCGTCCTCCGGCACCGAGCCGTCCACCGGCTCGAGATCATTCTCCGGCTCAGCCTCCTGCTCGGCACTCCGGGCCACCGCCAGCAGCGTTGTCCCCTCACCGAGGTTCATCAGCCGAACACCCTTCGTCTGCCTACCCGCTTTACGGATCTCGGCAGCAGTGGTCCGGATCACACCACCCGTTGAGGTGATGGCGAAGATCTCGTCTTCCAGCTCTACCACCAACGCGCCGACAAGTCGCCCGCGCCGCGAGTCGTGCTGGATGGTGAGCACGCCCTTGCCGCCGCGGCCCTGCACCGGGTAGTCCTCGATCGGGGTCCGCTTGGCGTAGCCGCCGTCGGTGGCGATGAGCACGAACCGGTCCTCCTCGACCACGGCCATGGCCAGCAGCTCGTCGCCGGAGTTGAACCGCATGCCCAGCACGCCGGAGGTGGCCCGGCCCATCGGCCGCAGCGCCTCGTCGGTGGCGTGGAACCGGATGGACTGACCACCGGCGGAGACCAGCAGCAGGTCCTGCTCGGCCGAGCACAGCACCGCGCCGACCAGCTCGTCGTCCTCGCGCAGGTTGATGCCGATCAGGCCACCGCTGCGGTTGGAGTCGAAGTCGGCCAGGCGGCTCTTCTTGACCAGGCCGTTCTTGGTGGCCAGCACCAGGTACGGCGCGACCTGGTAGTCCTTGATCTGGATGGCCTGGGCGATGTGCTCGTCCGGCTGGAAGGCCAGCAGGTTGGCCACGTGCTGCCCGCGCGCGTTGCGGTTGGCCTCGGGCAGCTCGAAGGCCTTGGCCCGGTAGACCCGGCCCTGGTTGGTGAAGAACAGGATCCAGTCGTGGGTGGAGCACACGAAGAAGTGCGCCACGATGTCGTCCTGCTTGAGCGCCGCGCCCTGCACGCCCTTGCCGCCGCGCTTCTGCGCCCGGTACAGGTCGGTCTTGGTGCGCTTGGCGTAGCCGGTGCGGGTGATCGTGACCACCACGTCCTCGACCGCGATCAGGTCCTCCAGGGACATGTCGCCGTCGAACGGGATGATCCGGGTGCGCCGGTCGTCGCCGTACTTCTCCACGATGGCCATCAGCTCGTCGCGGATGATCTGCCGCTGCCGCTCGGGCTTGGCCAGGATGTCCTCGAGGTCGGTGATGATGACCTCGATCTCGGCCAGCTCGTCGACGATCTTCTGCCGCTCCAGGGCGGCCAGCCGGCGCAGCTGCATCTCCAGGATCGCGTTGGCCTGGATCTCGTCCACTTCGAGCAGCTCGATCAGCCCGGTGCGGGCGATGTCCACCGTGGCCGAGGAGCGGATCAGCGCGATCACCTGGTCGAGCAGGTCCAGCGCCTTGACCAGGCCGCGCAGGATGTGCGCGCGTTCCTCGGCCTTGCGCAGCCGGTACTTGGTCCGGCGGACGATGACCTCGATCTGGTGCTTCACGTAGTAGCGGATCATCTGGTCCAGCCGCAGCGTGCGCGGCACGCCGTCGACCAGGGCCAGCATGTTCACGCCGAAGGAGGTCTGCAGCTGGGTGTGCTTGTAGAGGTTGTTCAGCACCACCTTGGCCACGGCGTCCCGCTTGAGCGCGACCACGATCCGCATGCCGCTGCGGCTGTTGGACTCGTCCGCGATGTCGGCGATCCCGGTGAGCTTGCCGTCCCTGACCAGGGTGGCGATGTTCTCCACCAGGTTGTCCGGGTTGACCTGGTACGGCAGCTCGGTGACCACGAGGATGGTGCGCCCCTTGGCGTCCTCCTCCACCTCGACCACCGAGCGCATCCGGACCGAGCCGCGGCCGGTGCGGTAGGCGTCCTCGATGCCCTGGGTGCCCAGGATCAGGCCCTTGGTCGGGAAGTCGGGGCCCTTGATCCGCATCATCATCGCGGCCAGCGTCTCTTCGTCGCTGGCCTCGTAGTTCTCCAGCGCCCAGACCACGCCCTCGGCCACCTCACGCAGGTTGTGCGTGGGGATGTTGGTGGCCATGCCGACCGCGATCCCCTGGCTGCCGTTGACCAGCAGATTGGGGATGCGCGCGGGCAGGACCCTGGGTTCCTTGGTCTTGCCGTCGTAGTTGTCGGCGAAGTCGACGGTGTCTTCTTCGATGTCGGCCAGCATGTGCATGGCCAGGTGGGTCAGCCGGGCCTCGGTGTACCGCATGGCCGCGGCCGGGTCGTTGCCGGAGGAACCGAAGTTGCCCTGACCGTCCACCAGCGGGTTGCGCATCGACCACGGCTGGGCCAGGCGGACCAGCGCGTCGTAGATCGAGGAGTCACCGTGCGGGTGGTAGTTGCCCATGACGTCGCCGACCACGCGCGAGCACTTGACGTAGCTGCGGTCGGGGCGCAGGCCGGTGTCGAACATCGAGTAGAGCACCCGGCGGTGCACCGGCTTGAGGCCGTCGCGCACGTCGGGCAGCGCCCGGCCGACGATGACGCTCATCGCGTAGTCGACGTAGGAGCGCTGCATCTCCTGCTGGAGATCGACCGGTTCGACGCGGTCGCCCGTCGGCGGGAGGATGTCGGTCACGACGAGAAGTCCCTTCTAAACGGCGAGCAGGTGTGGTGGTGCACGCCGAGGTCAGACATCGAGGAAGCGAACGTCCTTGGCATTGCGGGTGATGAAGGCGCGCCGGGACTCCACGTCCTCGCCCATCAGCACGCTGAACAGCTCGTCAGCGGTGGCCGCGTCGTCCAGGGTGACCTGGCGCAGCACCCGGTGGGCCGGGTCCATCGTGGTCTCCCACAGCTCGTCGGCGTTCATCTCGCCGAGACCCTTGTACCGCTGGATCGCGTCGTCCTTGGGCAGCTTGCGGCCGTTGGCCACGCCGGCCTGGATCAGGCCGTCGCGCTCGCGGTCGGAGTAGGCGAACTCCGGTTCCTGGCGCGGCCACTTGATCTTGTAGAGCGGCGGCTGGGCCAGGTAGACGTGCCCGTGCTCGATCAGCGGGCGCATGAAGCGGAACAACAGGGTGAGCAGCAGCGTGGTGATGTGCTGGCCGTCCACGTCGGCGTCGGCCATCAGCACGACCTTGTGGTAGCGCAGCTTGGTCAGCTCGAACTCGTCGTGGATGCCGGTGCCGAGGGCGGTGATCAGGCTCTGCACCTCGTTGTTCTTCAGCACCTTGTCAATGCGTGCCTTCTCCACGTTGATGATCTTGCCTCGGATCGGCAGGATCGCCTGGAAACGCGACTCCCTGCCTTCCTTGGCCGAGCCACCGGCGGAGTCGCCCTCGACGATGTAGAGCTCGCACTCCTCCGGGTTGTTGGAGCGGCAGTCCTTGAGCTTGCCGGGCAGGCCGCCGATCTCCAGCGCGCTCTTGCGCCGGACCAGCTCGCGCGCCTTGCGCGCGGCCGCGCGCGCCTGCGAGGAGGAGATGGCCTTGCTGATGATGGTCTTGGCGTCGGCCGGGTTGGCGTCGAACCAGTCGGGCAGGTGCTCGTTGCAGGTCTTCTGCACGAACGACTTGGCCTCGGTGTTGCCCAGCTTGGTCTTGGTCTGCCCCTCGAACTGGGGCTCCTTCAGCTTGATCGAGACGATCGCGGCCAGACCCTCGCGCACGTCCTCGCCGGAGAGGTTCGCGTCCTTCTCCTTGAGCAGCTTCTTCTCCCGCGCGTACTCGTTGATCACGCGGGTGAGCGCGGCGCGGAAGCCCTCCTCGTGGGTGCCGCCCTCGTGCGTGTTGATCGTGTTGGCGAAGGTGAAGACCGACTCGGAGTAGCCGGTGTTCCACTGCATCGCGACCTCGACCTCGAGGCCCTCCGCCTTGGCGCCGAAGGAGATGATCTTCTTGTGCACCGACTCGCGGGTGGCGTTGATGTGCGTGACGAAGTCCTCCAGGCCGCCCGGGTAGCAGAAGGTCCGCTCCTTGATCGCGGCCTTGACCCCCTCGGCGTCCTCGACCTCGTCGGCCTCGCTGACCCGCTCGTCCCGCAGCGTGATGATCAGGCCCTTGTTCAGGAAGGCCATCTCCTGGAGCCGGCGGGAGACCGTCTCCGCGCTGTAGGTGGTGGTCTCGAAGATGTCCGGGTCGGCCCAGTAGGTGATGATCGTGCCGGTCTCGTCGGTCGGCTCACCCTTCTTCAGCGGGTGCGCCGGCGCGGACTTCTCATACCGCTGGTTCCAGACGAAGCCGTCCCGGCGGATCTCCACGTCCAGCCGGGTGGCCAGCGCGTTCACCACGGACACGCCGACACCGTGCAGACCGCCGGAGACCGCGTAGGAGTCGCCGCCGAACTTGCCGCCCGCGTGCAGCGTGGTCAGCACGACCTCGACCGCGGGACGCTTCTCCACCGGGTGCTCGTCGACCGGGATGCCACGGCCGTCGTCGATGACCCGCACGCCGCCGTCGGCGAGCAGCGTGACCTCCACCTTGGTGGCGTGACCGGCCATCGCCTCGTCGACCGCGTTGTCCACGACCTCCCAGATGAGGTGGTGCAGACCACGCTCACCGGTGGAGCCGATGTACATGCCGGGTCGCTTGCGGACGGCCTCAAGGCCTTCGAGCACGGTGATGGAGGACGCGCTGTACTCGTTGTTCGTATTGGCAGCCACAGGCCACTGTCTCCTCAGCTTGACGGCGTGCGCTTGGGGTGCGGAGCACAACCTCGTCAATCCTACCGGTCCACCCGGACAGGAATGACCCTAGGACACCCCTGAGACGGTCATAGAAGACCGAAGAACAAGTTGTCCGGGTCCGGAGTGCGGAGAATCGGTGTCAAGAGGCCTGGGAGAAAACCAGCCGCGCCACGTCACCCATAGGTGTCTCGCGGGCCGCGGCCGGGCACGTGGCGTGGTCCGTACCGCCAGCTCGGCGCGGCCGGTCCCTGCACCCGCAGACGTTTGACCACGTCTTTGCCCACTCCGGCGCGGATCTGGCTGAGCAGCTGGCGCTGGAGCAGCTTGAGCTGGGTCGCCCATGCGGTGGAGCTGGCCTGCACGGTCAGCTCACCATCCTTGAGCGCGAGCGGGGTGGCGTGCTCGGCCACCTCGGCCCCGACCAGCTTGGCCCAGCTGCCGAACACGGTGCCACCGGAGAGCTTGTCGGTCCAGCCGCGCTCGCTGGCGATCCGCGCGGCCAGCGCGCCCAGCGGCTGCGGGTCCCGGTGGTCCACTCCCGGCCCGGACCACCGGCGGCGGCGCTGCGCGTTGGCCCCGCCCGCGCGCGGCGCCTGGGCGGCCTTGGCCGCGTCCCGCTTCAGCTTGTTGGCGGCGCGGGCCTCGGCCAGGGCCATCTTGGCCAGGTCGACCCCTCGCAGTCCGTGTTCACCCTCCGCAGTGAATCCACCTGGAGAGGTGACGGAGGGTCGATCAGTACCCGGGTCAGGTGGTGGCACATCCCCACGCGTGACGGAGTTATCCACATTATCCACAGGGTTGTCCCCAGGAGTGCGACGCGTCACACCCGGTTGACGGCTGGTCACCGGACACGCTCGACCTTCCCTTCACCCACCTCGTAGCGGGCGCCTGCCAGCTCGGCCGGGACGTCCTCGGCCACCGCGGCGGTGACCAGGACCTGCTCCGCGGCGGCGGCCACCTCGGCCAGCCGCTGCCGTCGCCGCCGGTCCAGCTCGGCGAACACGTCGTCGAGGATCAGCACCGGCTCGACGTCCTCCGCGCGCAGCAGCTCGAAGGCCGCCAGTCGCAGCGCGAGCGCGAAGGACCAGGACTCGCCGTGGCTGGCATATCCCTTGGCCGGTGTGCTGCCGAGGATCAGCTCCAGCTCGTCCCGGTGCGGACCGATGAGACTGACCCCTCGGTCGATCTCCTGGGTCCGCACCTTGGCGACCTCGGCCAGCAGCACCGCTTCCAAGGTCGCGATGTCCGCCGGCGGACCGCCTGCCACACCGTAACCCTCCGGCAGGGCCGCACCCAGGCAACTGCGGTACTTCACCTCGGCGGGTCGCGATTCCGGCGCCACCCCCGCGTAGGCGGCGGACACCAGCGGCTGCAGCGCGGCCACCAGGTCCAGCCGCGCGGCCAGCAGCACCGCGCCGTGCCTGGCCAGGTGCCCGTCCCACACGTCCAGGGTGCGAATATCCCCGCTGCTGCCCGCCCGACGCGCCGAACCTGCGGTTTTCAGCAGGGCGCCGCGCTGCTTGAGCACTCGTTCATAATCCGCGCGCACACCGGCGAAGCGTGGTGCGCGCAGCACCAGCAGGTCGTCCAGGAACCGCCGCCGCTCGCCGGGATCGCCCCTGACCAGCGCCAGGTCCTCCGGCGCGAACAGCACGGTGCGCAGGATGCCGAGCACCTCCCTCGGCTTGGGCACCGGGGCCCGGTTGATCCGAGCCCGGTTCGCCTTGCCGGGGGTGATCTCCAGTTCGACCAGCAGCTCCCGGCCGTGGTGCACCACTGCGGTGCGCACCACCGACCGCGGCGCACCCTGCCGGACCAGCGGTGCGTCGGTGGCCACCCGGTGCGAGGACAGGGTGGCCACGTAGCCGATGGCCTCGACCAGGTTGGTCTTGCCCTGGCCGTTCTGGCCGACCAGCACACTCGGCCCAGGCTCGAAGACCAGGTCGGCGGACTCCCAGGACCGGAAGTCGGCGACCTGCAACGCTCGGACGTACAACGGTTACTTGGTCGATCCGGCGCCGGAGCTGGGACCGGCCTGGTGCACCGCGTGCCCGCCGAACTGGTTGCGCAGCGCGGCCACCGCGCGCATCGCGGGCGAGTCCTCCTGCCGCGAGGCGAACCGGGCGAACAGCGCGGCGGAGATCACCGGCGCGGGCACCGCGTGGTTGATCGCCTCCTCCACCGTCCACCGGCCCTCGCCGGAGTCCTCGACGTAGCCGCGCAGGTCGTCCAGCTCCGGGTCCGAGTCCAGCGCCCTGACCAGCAGGTCGAGCAGCCAGGACCGGACGACGGTGCCGCGCTGCCAGGCCTTGATCACCGCGGGGGTGTCCGCGACCACCTCGGAGGCGTCCAGCAGTTCGAAGCCCTCGGCGTAGGCCTGCATCAGGCCGTACTCGATGCCGTTGTGCACCATCTTGGCGAAGTGACCCGCGCCGACCTTGCCCGCGTGCGCGAAGCTCTCCTCGCGCGGGCCCTCCGGCCGCAGCGCGTCGAAGATCGGCAGCGCCCGCTCGACGAACTCCGGCTCGCCGCCGACCATCAGGCCGTAGCCGTTCTCCAGGCCCCAGACCCCGCCGGAGACACCGCAGTCCAGGTAGCCGATGCCGTTCTTCTCCAGCAGCGCGGCGTGCTTCTGGTCGTCGGTGAACCGGGAGTTGCCGCCCTCGATGATCAGGTCACCCTCGGACAGCAGGTCGTTGAGCTCCTCCACGGTCGCCTGAGTCGGGGCACCGGCCGGCACCATGATCCAGACGATCCGGGGAGCGGCCAGCCGCGAGACCAGGTCGGCCAGCGACTCGCTGTCGCTGACCTCCTGGTTGCGGTCGTACCCGATCACCTCGTGGCCCGCGCGGCGCAGCCGCTCGCGCATGTTGAAGCCCATCTTGCCCAGGCCGACGAGTCCGAGCTGCACCACAGTTACGACCTTTCCTGACTACGAAGTGTTCGGGTTGGGGATGGCTCAGCCGGGCAGGCGAACCGGCATCAGCAGGTAGATGTAGCCGGGTTCGACCTCGCCCTCGGCGTCCACCGGCTTGACCAGCGCGGGACGGCTGGGCGTGGTGAAGGTCAGCTGCGCCTTGCCGGTGTGCATCGCGCCGAGGCCGTCGAGCAGGTAGCCGGGGTTGAACGCGATGGTCAGCGGGTCGCCGGTGAGCTCGACCGGGAGCTCCTCCTCCGCGCTGCCCTCATCGTCGCCGCCCGCGGACAGGCGCAGCGATGCCTCGGTGAACTCCAGCCGGACCTGGGTGCCGCGCTCGGCGACCAGGGAGACGCGCTTGATCGCCTCGACCAGCGGGGCCACCTCGATCACCGCGGCTGCGGCGTGCTCGCTGGGCAGCAGCTGGCGGTACTTCGGGAACTCGGCGTCCAGCAGCCGGGTGGTGGTGCGGCGGCCGGAGCCGGAGAGGCCGAGCAGGCCGTCGGAGTCGCCGAGGGAGAGCTCGATCTTGGAGCCGGAGCCGCCGAGGGTCTTCGCCGCGTCGGCCAGGGTCTTAGCCGGGACCAGCAGCGCGGTCGAGCCGACCTCGCCGCTGGGCTCCCAGGTGAACTCGCGCAGGGCGAGCCGGAAGCGGTCGGTGGCCACCAGGGTGACCTTCTCGTCCTCGATCTCCATCCGCACGCCGGTCAGCATCGGCAGCGTGTCGTCCTTGCCGGCCGCGATGGCGACCTGGGCGACGGCGGGGCCGAAGCTGTCCGAGGGCAGGTGACCGGCCAGCTGCGGCATGGCGGGCAGCTGCGGGTAGTCCTCCACCGGCATGGTGGGCAGGCTGAACTTCGCGCTGCCGCAGGTGATGGTCACCCTGGCGCCGTCGACCGCGATCTCCACCGGGTGGTTGGGCAGCGACCTGGTGATGTCGGCCAGCAGCTTGCCGGAGACCAGGGTGCGACCGGCCGCGGAGATGGTGGCCGGCACGCCGATCTGGGCGGAGACCTCGTAGTCGAAACCGGAGACGGTCAACGTCTCCCCGTTGTCGCCGTCGGCTCCGCCCGCGTCCAGCAGCACTCCACCGAGCACCGGCACCGGAGGCCGGGAGGGCAGGCTGCGGGCGACCCAGGCGACGGCGTCGGCAAGGCCGTCCCGCTCGACGCGGATCTTCATGGCAGGTCCTTTCGGAGAATCGACGCGACCGTCACGGGCTCGGGCTGGGCAGGTCGTTCGCCGTCGGGTCGTGGGCCACGACGGCCCAGGGTTGGCGCAGCGACGCATCGAGGTCCGAGCGAGGCGGGCTCCACCGTAGAGGCTTCCGGGCCTGCTCGTCACCTCGACCCGTCCTCGACCGCGAGCCGTCCATCCCCAACTTCGCGCCGCCTGTTCATCTTTTGATTTTTACTTCTTCGAAAGATCAAGACAGCAGCAGTAGTAAGGGTTGTGAGTTGTGTGGACAGCGTGAGTCTGCGCAGCTCAGGTGGTTTCTAGGGCTGTGGACTGTGGGTGTGTGCAACTGGTGAGAAACCGGGAGGACCGGTGGACAACTCGGCAGTTGGCAAAGAGCATCCACATGATCTGCGAGCTGTCCACAAGGTTGTCCCCAGCTGTTGGTGCGTTCATGCCCAGGCCCTCCACAGGCTGAGGGTGGTCCGGGTCTCCCTGGATGGGGGACAACTCGCCGAAACTTTCTCCAGAGTTGGTCCGATCGGGCGCTCCACACCGTCAGAAAAGTTCCAGCGGGCGTGGCCAGGTTCGGTGGGGACCTGCCACGGGCGGCCCGACTTTTCTCAGCTTGTGGGGTGCGCGGCGGGGCACCGCCGAACCAGAAAGTTCGGCGTGCGGCGGCCATGCCCTGGCATCCCCGTAGTCATCGGCGGCCGGAGCGGGGCACCCAAGAGAAGACGCCCGCCGGAGGGACTCTCCGACGGGCGTCTACGGCGTGCTGGGGGTCAGGCGCGGGCCCGCTGCTTGATCCGGGAGGTCAGCTCCTGGACCTGGTCGTAGATGCGGCGGCGCTCGGCCATCTCCTTGCGGATCTTCTTGTCTGCGTACATGACGGTGGTGTGGTCGCGGCCGCCGAAGGTCTGCCCGATCTTCGGCAGGGACAGGTCGGTCAGCTCGCGGCACAGGTACATGGCGATCTGCCTGGCCTGGGCCAGCGCCTTGGTCTTGCCGGGCCCGCACAGGTCGTCGATGCTCACCGCGAAGAACTCCGCGGTGACCGCCATGATCGTGGGCGCGGTGATCTCCGGAGCCTGCGAGTCCGGGATCAGGTCGCGCAGCACGATCTCGGCCAGCGGCACGTCCACCGGCTGCCGGTTCAGCGAGGCGAACGCGGTGACCCTGATCAGCGCGCCTTCCAGCTCGCGGATGTTGCGCTCGATCCGGGCGGCGATGAACTCCAGCACCTCGGCCGGCGCGGCCAGCCGGTCCTGCGCCGCCTTCTTGCGCAGGATCGCGATCCGGGTCTCCAGCTCGGGCGGCTGGATGTCGGTGATCAGGCCCCACTCGAACCGCGTGCGCAGCCGGTCCTCCAGGGTCTCCAGCCGCTTGGGCGGCCGGTCCGAGGACACCACGATCTGCTTGTTCGCGTTGTGCAGGGTGTTGAAGGTGTGGAAGAACTCCTCCTGCGTGCCTTCCTTGCCCTCCAGGAACTGGATGTCGTCGACCAGGAGCACGTCGACGTCCCGGTAGCGGCGCTGGAAGGCGACCTTGCGGTCGTCACGCAGTGAGTTGATGAAGTCGTTGGTGAACTCCTCGGTCGAGACGTACCGCACCCGCATGCCCTGGAAGAGCCGCTGTGCGTAGTGCCCGACCGCGTGCAGCAGGTGGGTCTTGCCGAGACCGGACTCACCCCAGATGAACAGCGGGTTGTACGCCCTGGCCGGCGCCTCGGCCACGGCCACCGCCGCGGCGTGCGCGAACCGGTTGGACGCGCCGATGACGAAGGTGTCGAAGGTGTACTTCTCGTTCAGCCTGGTCTGCGGGTTGCTCGGCGAGCGGGCCGGCTGACCGGCGGAGTTGCCGGAGTACTTGGGCCATATCTCGTGCACCGCGGCGAGCGCCTCGCGCTCCTCGTCCACCTCGTCCTCGGTGTCCCCGCCCTCGGCCATGGCGACCGTGGGCAGCGGGCTGACCTGCGGCAACCCGGTGGCCGGGATCGGCGTGGTGGCCATCCCGTTCGGCAGCGGGGCCAGCGGCAGCGGGATCGCGGGCATCGTCGGCTGTTCCAGCGACGGGCCCGCATGCGAGGGCGCGCTCACCGGGGGCGGCGCGACCGGTTTGGGCGGGGCGGGGCTCAGCGGTGCGTTGTCCACCTTCACCGCGAGCGAGACGTCCCGGCCGAGGTGGCGGGAGAGCGCGGCGGTGATCGGTTCGCGCAGCGCGCGTTCGATGGCGTCCTTGGCGAAGTCACTCGGCGCGGCCAGCAGGGCCGTGCCGTCGAGCAGGCCGATCGGGCGGGTCACCCGCATCCAGGCTCGCTGTTGCGGGGAAAGGGTGCCGGAGGACAGCTCCTGCACTACGCGTTCCCAAACGAGTCCCAGCTCGGCGTGGGTGTCGGACAC